>JAUMYH010000014.1 GCA_030528745.1 Bacteroidota bacterium | reverse complement strand
ATCACAAACCGATAACCATTAAAGAAATACAGAATGTAAGTTTATAAATCAATAATATGTGTTATTGTTGCCATTTTTCGTATAGAAGTTCAGTATCAATGTTGATTTTTGGTTTTTGTTCAGGCAATCGGCGTTGTTCAAAAGCATCAATCAAAATATCCTCAATCCAAAAATCTTCACGTATATCAAATGGTTGATAGGTGGTTTTGAGGTTGATGTTGAATAATTTGGCGGTTTTGCCATACCAATAAGCCGACCAGTTGCTTTTGAGATTTTTCACCAAATCGTAGGTGCTACTTCCTGTTTGCCGATGGATAAGTTTTACCAATATTTGTCCGTCTTTGCGAGAAAGTTTTTTGAGTTGTTCCTCAAATTCATTCTCAATATATTTTTCAGTGATTTTAAGATACTTTTTTCGCTCTCGTTTGTTTTTGAGTTTTTGTAGATTTTGGTTTAACAATTCTAACCTTTCGGCCGCTATATGTGCGTATGGATAGGTACGATATACTCTTCGTTTCAAGATAGCGTATTGTTTACGTGCTTCAATTTCCTCTGGTGATGCATCTGTAATATACACGTCTTCAATTACATATAGCGTATCTTTGGTAATAACCTCAAGTGAGTCTTTATAAATTTGAGCTTGTATGATATTAGAAAAAACAAACAATACACAGGTACACAAAATTCTTAACATACTATTAGCCGTTTATATTTGTTTCAAAAGTACTAATATTATTGGAAATAAGTCGAAAAAAATATTATTTTGCACAAAATAATATTTTAAACTATGACAGAATCAATTTTAAACGAGAGTTCGTTAGATTTTTTAGAAAAATACTTAAATAATGCTTCGCCTACAGGTTACGAATTTCAAGGACAGAAACTTTGGATGGAATACCTAAAGCCCTATGTAGATACGTTTGTTACTGATGCTTACGGAACGGCTGTAGGTGTTATTAATCCTGAAGCGGAATTTAAGGTGGTTATAGAAGGACATGCCGATGAGATTTCGTGGTATGTGAATTATATCACTGATGACGGACTGATTTACGTAATTCGTAATGGAGGTTCAGACCATCAGATAGCTCCGTCAAAACGAGTAAACATTCATACCGAAAATGGTGTCGTAAAGGGAGTGTTCGGTTGGCCAGCAATCCATACGCGTAACAGAGGCAAGGAGGAAGCTCCGAAGTTAGAAAATATTTTTATCGATTTGGGTTGTTCAACCAAAGAAGAAGTAGAAAAGTTGGGCGTACATGTAGGTTGTGTGATAACCTACTCCGATGAATTTATGGTGCTAAATCAGAATAAGTTTGTTTGTAGAGCCTTGGATAATAGAATGGGCGGTTTTATGATAGCTGAGGTGGCAAGGTTGTTAAAAGAAAATAATAAGAAATTGCCTTTCGGATTGTACATAACCAATTCAGTACAAGAAGAAGTAGGGCTTCGAGGAGCAGAAATGATTACGCAAACCATCAAACCCAATGTGGCAATTGTAACCGATGTATGCCACGACTCAACTACGCCTATGATTGACAAAAAAATAGAGGGAGATACCAAAATAGGCAAAGGGCCAGTGATTTCGTATGCACCTGCTGTACACAACAATTTGCGAGATTTGATTGTCAAAACAGCACAAGACAAAAATATTCCATTTCAGCGTTTGGCATCGTCTAGGGTAACGGGTACAGATACTGATGCTTTTGCCTATAGCAATGGAGGCGTACCTTCAGCTTTAATTTCGCTACCACTCAGGTATATGCACACTACTGTAGAAATGGTACATCGTGAAGATGTTGAAAATGTGATTAAACTCATTTATGAAAGTTTGCTCAAAATAGAAAACAATCATAACTTCTCTTATCTGAAGTAAAATAGTGAAGCCGTCCAAAAAAAGACGGCTTCATTTTTGTTTATAGTCTGTTGATGTTAAAAACGATACCATTGTCTAAAGAAGTAAAGCTGAGGTTTTTGTCCGAATGGAGCTTAATGGCAAATTTGCCCTGATTGGTTTCTAGTACCAAACTATCATTGGTTATGCTTGATTGTTTGGTTATTGTAGCGGTGTCTATCAAAGAATCATTGAGTACAAATCGAATCTCGGTGTTAGTAATGTCAAAGTTAAGTTTATCTTCCTTAGAGAATTTGTCCGCCACATACACAGGGAACAAACGTTCTGCAACATCAACCTCATCGAGCCGATTAGCATCGAAACTCATGTTGTCTACCTTCCATTTGCCTACTATATTTTGGTTGTTTTGACTACACCCCAAAAGTAGTAATGAAAATAAAGAAATATAAAATACTTTGTTCATAATTAGTTATATACTGTTGTTTAATTTTATTAGAACATCTTTAATAGAATCAGAGATAGGGATAATATTATTGTTAGATTGATCAATTAAAGTACCATATATTCTGTTTGAAACGCTACCATTTGAATTTTGTTCAGAATGAATTTTTCCTACAAAATGCCAAGAATTTCCACCACAGGTTACAACGATGTCATAGGAATTAATTGTAATACCATCGAACCCAATAGAAATATCAACGGTTCCTCTAATCTGGTACACATTGCCATCAACATCTCTAATAGTTCTATTAATTTTAAATTACTTTAAAAGGTTCGGATATACTTTCTTCTGATGTTACATTGAAATTACTAATAGAAATTTCATTAGCAAATAATCCTGTAGAAAATGTTAGCATACATACTGCTGATAAAGTTAATTTTTTCATATTAAATATATTTTATGATTACAAGGCAAAATTATTTCAAAAAAAAAAAAAAACTGTGATATTAATCACAGTTTTTGTACTTTATAAGACTTAATTTTGCGGTTTGATGTTTTATAGGAATTTTTTCTTATTTCGAGAGTATGTTTCTCTACTTACTCCTAAATATGAGGCTATAATGCTATCGTTAGCAAATTGTAGTATATAACTGTATCTTTGTTTAATGTAAATGATTTTCTGAGGAAGATGCTCAGAACGCAAAAAATTTATTTCCTCAATGTAATCTTCCATATATTGATAAATAATCTTGTTGAAAATATTTTGTAAATTGGTATAAGTCAGAAAAGTGTCAGATAGAGTTGTATCAGTAATATACAATAATGACGTGTCAGTAATAGCTTGGAGTTCTTTAGGAGTGGCGTAGGCAAATTTGTAAGTAGATATTAGATGAAGTGTGTTAAGACTATCGTTATTGAGATTGATTTGATGTAAAGCCCCTGAGTTTACAAAAATTAAGACTTTTGGAGTAACAATCTTGTCGGACAGAAATTCATTCTTTTTGATTTTAACCTTTTTGAATTTGGACTTTATAAGTTTTACTTCGTTGTTGTCCAAAGCAGTGTATTGTTGTATGGTTTTGATGAGTTTGGAATACATTTGTAAGGTTATATTTTTACCTAGCAAGATACAAAAAATCGAAATAGAAACATATTTTTTTTCTAAAATATTTGGAGGCTAATTGCTAACGATTTCGATTAATTGTTCTATTTTGTTGTTGTCCTCATCAATTATGGTAAGGGTGTATTTTCCAACAGCAGGAGTAATTGGCATTTGATGAAAACGCGTGGTGCTGCCTATATATTTCTGATTAAGATACCAAAATAATTCGCTGTTGGGGTTGTTGTGCGTTGCCTTGAGTATTACAGCTTGTATATGACCATAGAAGTCTTTGGTAAGTTGTATTTTACTGTTTTGTTGTGGATAGATAAAAGCCAAAGGGCTGTTTTCATTACCCGTGCAATCTGCTCTAAACGGAGGTAGTATTTTATAGTCGGCATGTTTGTTTGAGTAAAACCATTCCATAAGCGGCGGTAATATAAACCAATTTTTGCTTTTTATTTTGGAAATATCCTCGCAGGAGCTATTAACGCGGTATTTTTCCGAAGCGTCTAAATGTACCAGTTTGTGGTATTTGCATGGTTGGTGTGTGTTTTCGGTAGTGGGATACAATGTTGTTTTGGTGTTGGAGCAATATTGCGTAGCCAAATCGCCACTTGTGGCACATACAGTGGTTTGTTCCAAATCATTATACGGAACAGCAAACCATTTTGCTTTGGGTAAGGCAGAAAAAATATCAAATAGGATAGGGGCGGCACTTTTTATTCCAGTGAGTTCAGGTCTGCCTTCGCCAGTGGCATTGCCTACCCATACGCCTACCACGTATTTGGGCGTAACGCCAATAGCCCAAGCATCTCTATTGCCAAAGCTCGTTCCTGTTTTCCATGCTATGGGGTAAGTAGAACTGTATTGTTTCCAATTTTCGTTGCCTTCAGGTCGGTTTACTTCCATCATTGCTTTGAATGTCAGGTAAATACTTCCTGCTCCTACAATGGGTTTGATGTCGGTATCTGCATTGAAGTCAATATTATCGGAAAAATAATAATTGAGTTGGCTAAATTCACCAGTGCGGTATTTCGTAGATTTGGTGTAATAATTAAGCGTAGAAGCCCATGCAGCGTAAGTTTTGCACAAATCCCACAACGAACTTTCGGCGCCTCCGAGTATTATCGACAATCCGTAATGGTTAGGGTGTTTGTTGATATGGTGGAGTTTGTATTTTTGAAGTTTATTATAGAAATTATAAATATTATATTCTTGTAAAAGTAGAACAAAAGGGACATTTAGAGAACGTGCCAGAGCCTGATCGGCGGCTACAGCTCCTTCGTAGGTGTTTTCAAAGTTTTTTGGAGCATAACCCGATATTTGGGTTGGCACATCGGCCACTAAAGATTGGGGCAATAGATAACCTTCGTCAAGCATAGAGGCGTACAGAAGAGGTTTTAGCACACTCCCAGTACTGCGTGGAGCGGAAATAATATCGACATCTTTCTGATGATTTTTGGTTGTAGGAGTATTGCCAATATAGCTCAGTACATTCCGATTTTCGACATCAATTACGATTGCGGCAATATTATGTATCTGATTCTGTTTGTAAATGTTATGATAATTATTAACGATATGCTGTATGTGTTTTTGCAGATGAATATCTATAGTGGTTTTGATTTTTTGACCGTTTTTCTCACGGGCTATTCGCTCAAGTAGGTGAGGAGCTATTTGTGGTAAGTCAAAAGGTTTGTTGGGCAAACCCTCGGCAAGAGCCAGTTGGTAGGTGGTTTGATCGATAGATTTGTTTTGGAGTAGTTTGTGAAGTAATTGATTCCGTTTTTGGAGTAGTAAATCTCTATTTTTTCCTAAATGTATCAAACTAGGGGCGTTAGGCAAAACGGCAAGGGTAGCACTTTCGGCCCATGATAATTGTGATGATGGCATTCCGAAATAACGCCACGAAGCAGCTTCAAGCCCAACTACATTACTGCCAAAGGGGGCATAGGCACAGTAATACGACAGAATTTCGTCTTTTGAACAACGAAATTCAAGGCGAGTGGCAAGAATTATTTCGATTATTTTTTCCCAATAATTTCTTTTTTGATTTCCTCTAGATAGTCGGATTACTTGTTGGGTGAGCGTACTACCGCCTCGAACAATGCGTTTGGCTTTGTAATTTTGGACAGCAGCTTTGATAATAGAGATAGGATTGAATCCAAAATGGAGGTTAAAATGCCTATCTTCAAAGGTTGTGATGCAGATTTTGAACTTTTCGGGTATGGTGTCCGATTTAGGAAAACGCCATTGCCCATCGGTGGCAATTTTAGCACCTAATAATACTCCTGTGTTGCTTTCTATTACGGTGGCATGAGGGCTGTTGAAAAGTTTTTTGGGAAGCGAAAAATAATAAAAAACAAGAAGAACAAGTACCACAAAAAGGTACTTGTTCTTGAATAATTTGATTTTTTTGAAAAAGTTCATCGTATCCTAACGAACGATTTTAATCCATTGACCTTTGGTACGTGCCAAGTAAGTGTTGTCGTACATAGCCTCGGCTTGTGTGCCTGGTAAGTAGTAAGTTCCTAAATATGAAGCGTTTAATATAACCGAAAATTCTAAGGTTTGTTTAGCATTTAGGTTAAAGTAGAAATTGCTTCTGTCGTCTCTGATGTCAATATTATCCGCCATATTATTTTCAGGAGTATAATCGGTGTATCGGGTGTTGATGATTTCTAGCCCTGAAGGAATAATATGAGTGAGTGCAACGTTATCAATAGCATAATCCGAATTGTTGCGAATTTTTATTTTAGCCCAAAATTCGGTACCTTGATTGATGGAGTTAATATCAACGACATTACCCTTTAGGTCAAAATATTTTACATCTAACGAAAGTTTGTTTTCAACGGCAATCTCTTCGCCCATAGGCAAAGTACCACTTGAGGTGATACGAACAAACAAGGTTTTGTCCGATTGATTCTTGATGGTGAGTTCATTATTGCCACGCGAAGAAGTAATTTTTTCCAAAAGATATGCCTTCGGAGTACTCAATTTTGTAGATTTTCCTTTTTGGTTTACCTCAAAAGAAAATCCTTTTTGTTCCGAATTACTAATGTATCGGCTTAATACATTAAGAGCGTAAGCGGTAGATTGCGTACTTAGGTATTTTGATGAAGACAATGTTTCGGCTATTTCTTTTGCCATAGAATTGGCTCTTCTGTCATTTAACAAAATAAGTACCTCTAGTACCATAGCCTTACTTCGTGTTAAAGAACCAAAATAGTATTGGTTTTCAGTCTGAATATTAATATCGCTTTTGTTTAAAAGTGATTTAGCCGCCTGTTCTTGTCCAGCAATGGCATAAGCTCCTGCCAAACGGATTTTGCCTTCGTTGGAAATGGATTTTAGCTCTCGAAGTCTGTTCATCGACCCCATATCAGGACTTGATGCCAAAGCTAAAGTGTAAAGTCGATAGGCTTGAGCCAAATCTTGAGTGTTTTTGGTATCTGTGGCACGCCACTCTTTGGCTTTTTGTAATTGATATGAAATCCATTTAGACATTATCTTTTCGGAAACAAGGTATCCTTTCTTTTTAGCTTCAATTAAAAAATGTCCAACATAGCTGGTAGTCCAATCATCACTATTCTGGCTGTCCAACCAATATGTAAAGCCTCCATCGGTATGTTGGAATTGCGTAATATGCTGAATGGTGTGCTTGATATGATGTTCGACCTGTTTGCGTTGATGACTTGATAATTCGGTAAAGTCGTCCAAAAAGAGTTGAGCAAAAGCACCAGAAGTAGTCTGCTCGAGGCATCCGTGAGGGTATGTTATCAGGTAATCAAGCCTTTGTTGTAGGTTGATATTCGGAAATACCGATGCTTCGAGTGTAGATTTCGCATTAGCTGCATTAATACCCTTATAACTGATTTTTTTACTCGAATTGGGTTCTATTACAAAATCAGTGGTTACATAAGTAAGCGGATTAGGATTGTAAATGTCCAATTCTACACTGTAGTTTGCTGTGTGCGAACCAGATTTTACCAAAATATCGACCTTTCCGATAGTTTGCGTATCGTTTACCTCTAAATCAAAATATGCCATCTTTTCATCAGGGCCTTTAAAGCTGATTTCCTGAGTATTACTACCAATAGATTTTAGGGCAGCGTTTGTCTTGATTTGTACAGTTACATTTTTGATGCTTTGTTCAAGGCTGAATACTGTTACAGGGAGGGTTATTTTTTCGGTAGGAGATGCCTTACGAGGCAACGAACCCAATACCATCAAAGGTTTGCGTACCATTGTAGTTTTATCGACACTGCCGTAGGCTTGTTGTTGGGTGTTACTAGCAATTACCATGGTGCGTACAGACCCTATATAGTTTGGTATTTTGACTTGATGAATTGCTGTCTGTTGAGCATCAAGCGTAAATGGACCAAGATAAATAATGGCAGGTTTGAATCTGTTGGCTTTTTGCTCGTCAGTGCGGATAATGTGTTCATCTCCACCTATTGTAAATATCTGATTGATAGTACCTCCATAAGCACCAATTACCTGATCGTAGATGTCCCAAGTGTGTACGCCTAAGGCTTGTTTGCTGTAAAATTCGTCCCAAGGATTTGGAGTTTTGAATTTAGTTAGGCCCAGAAGTCCTTCGTCTACAATGGCAATGGTATAAGTCATGGCTCTGCCTGACTTTTCACTTACTTTAAGCGTGAAGTTTTCGTCAGGACGTACCACATCGGGCATTTGAAGTTGTGGTTCGAGTCGTGTGTTTTTGTCGTACACTCCAATAGAGGCGATTCCGTAAAGACGTATAGGCGAGTCGTTTATGGTTGAAGCGTGTGGTTGTAATAGCGTTACATTTACAAACACATTCGGACTCATTTTGTCTGTAATAGGAATGTTCGTTTTGGTAACTCCTTGTTGTGTTTCGACCCATATTGTTTCAAGTATTTTAGAACTGTTTTCGATAGAAATAAGGGCTCTTCCTCCTTTACTTGACGGAAAAGAAAGCGTTGCTGTTTCGCCTACTTGATATTCCTTTTTGTCAAGCGATACGGTAAGCATAGTTGAAAACGAAGCATCGCGATTATGATTGTTGCCAGACCAATCTCCCCAATCGATGTATACGAGTTTTCCAGAAGTATGTCCACTTTGGGTATCTGTTGCTAGAATCAAATATCGTCCCCATTGGTCGTTGTTAGCCATAAAGTTGAAACTGCCTTTTCCGTTGTCATCAGTCCGAACATCAATTTCTTTGAAAGGGTCGTTATAGCTTGATTGGCTGTAGTTAGATAGATTTTCCCAAGAGTTGTCCCACCACCATTTCCAATTAACTTTGTATATGGTAACCTTAACATTTCGATTAGGTAACGTTTTTCCGCTAGGATCTACGCTTACCAAGTCAAATTTGTTATGTTTATTGGTTTCTAAAGCTCCGTAGGTGTTGAGTTTGGGTGTTTTTATTCCAATATAAGCCTCAAAAGGTGCGTATCTGATGGTGCTGATGTCCGTGCTAAAATCACCTCCTTTTTCATGTATTTTGGTGATAAAACTGGCTTTTATCATGCTAGGGGCATATTCGTTAAAATCTTGATTTATAGCATAAGACACTTTACCTTCACTATTTGTTTTTCCTGTAAAAATTTCTTTTTCTTCAGGTGTAAACAGTACTGTAGGATTGTCAAAGCTATAATTAGGGTGTTGTTTAAAAGAGGCTTGATCCTTGGTGTATTTGACTTTGACTTCGACTTTGAGGTCTTTAGCTATAGCTCCGTGCAACCAATGTGCCTCAATATTGTTGGTGGTCGTATGTTTGTTGCTGAGATATTCTGTGCTAAAAGTACTCTTGATTTTGATTCTGTTTGGTTTAATCGTTTCTAAAGGAATACGTTTGTAAAAACTAGCTCCTCCAACTTCTATTTTGGCTTCCCAACTGCCAGTTGTATAATTGGCTAAGGTTGGGATTTTGAACAAATACAAGTTATGTTGGGTGTATTTTTGTATACTCTCGTACATGGTTTTGCCCGAAGGGTCGTTCAGACGTAGTTTGATAGGGTGTTTGTCCGATAGTTTGTTATAACTATCATTAAGCATAAAATTTAAGTAAATAGTATCGCCTGGTCGCCAAACGCCTCTTTCGGTATAGATAAAACCTCTGATTCCTTCCTGAATATTTTTACCTGATACGTCAAAATTACTCACCGACAATGATTGTCCTTGATCAAGACGAACATAACAATATTCGTTGTTTTTGGTAATTATTGCAAAAAAGGCGTATCTGGAAGTATTCAGAAAAGCATTACCGTTGCTGTCTGTTTTGGCAGAGGCAAGTTTTTGTTGTTGAAAATCAAAAAGTTCCACCTTTGCATCAGCAATAGCCTTGGTGCTAATAATATCGGAAACACCCACAAAATAATCGCCATTAGTGCCTCGTTTTACAACCGCACCAATGTTTGTAGCCAGTATGTTACTCGCAATAGGATTTCGGTAGTAATACGAGTTGGTACAAGGGTCTTGAGCATCTTGCCAACTATAATCATCGTACCAATAGCTGTCGTAATAATCATAGTCGTAAGAAGAATTTGTTCTGACCTCGTCAAATTTAGCTTTATTGGTTTGCTCTTGCTCAGGCTCATCTTGATTCGGATTAGGGCAGTTATAAAGCGAATACGATTTTTTGAAAGACAATTCAACTCTGTAGATAGCCCCTTTTTCAACGGTGATTATTTTTGATAAATCTATGGCAAAGGCATTCCATTTGCTGTAATTGGCGAGTTTGTTCTCAAGAAGATCTAATTTTTTAGAAACCACAGGAGCGGCAACCTTGCGTAGATTGAGGCTTCCGTTGAGTTCGTTGTCTTGTAGAAATTGTAAAATATTGTTCTGATGAACTTTGTACACAGTAACGTCTACGGCACTCAAATTGGCTGCTTCAAAGTTGAGTTTCAGGTTGTTGGATTCAGGCATAATGCTACCATTACGAACAAATCTGATGTTGGGTTTTATGGGGTCAAAGTTTAGCGTCTGACTGTAAGTTTGATTTAATTTTTGACCAAATTGACTCTGAATTCCTTCAAAAACAGTGATTTTAGTTGTGCCATATAATGATTCTTTGAGGAAAATTTTTAACAAATTTCCTTCGCTCGACAATTGAAAATTATTAGAATTGTCTATCTGAACCAAGCCATTTAGATTTTGATTTTTGCGTATAGGAGCCGAAAAATTGATGGTAATTGTTTGATTTTCGGAGTCGTCTTGTTTGATTTTTAAAACCTTAAAAACATTGTTTTGCGGAATATCTACTGTAAGCGTTCCTTTATTATCCACATCTAAAGGCTTTCCGTCCCAACTGATTAGTACCTCGTCAGCTTTGGTAGAGGTCGAGATGCTATCTATGATAAAATTAAAATTAGTGCCTTTTTCAGTAGGAGAAACAATCTTAACTTTTAGATTTTTGTCTTTTTGCTTGGCTTTAACTAATTGATTTATATCGTTTTTGTGTATGATGTCGCTACTTTTGATTGAGCCTTCTAAATACATAAAATCTTTGTCGTACGATTGTAAATAGTTGGTAGCTACGGCAAAATCTTGCTTGAATGTTTTGAGGCGAAATGTAAAATATTCGAGAGCCTCAGGAACGTCCATAAATGCAGAGATTTTCAGGCGAATGGTGTAGTTAGTGTCTTGTTTAAGAGGTTTTTCAGGGACAAAAGACAAGGTATTTCCCGATAACAATAAAAGTTCTCCTTTTGCCTTGGGGCTGATTTCAAACCAATCGCTAGATATGCTTTCGGACGAACTGATTTTAGAGATGTCTTGAGCAAACACCAATCTAATATCCGAATGCGAGGATACCAAACCAGAGGTGTAACTAAGTATATAATCTTTGTACAGCGTAGGGTCTGTCTCTTCTTCCCATTTTTTAGAGCAAGAAATCAAAGTGAATACAGAAAATAAAACAAGGAAAATGCCTCTTAATTTCATACAATGTGTTTTTTTGATTAGTAGGCTTCAAAGTTAAATATTTTTGATTAAAGAAACTATATAAACAGCTAAAAAAATAAACAAATTTTTGTATATTTGCACGTTAAATAAATTGAATGTAATGAAAAAAAGTATCTTAGGAGTAGTTATGGCTACTTTTGTTATGACATCGTGTTTTAAACCCAAAATGCAAATAAACGGAGAAATTACAGGCGTGGAAGATGGTGCTATGGTGTATTTGGAGGTTTTGAACAAGTCGATGAATGGTGTAGACATATTGGACAGTGTTCAAGTAAAAAAAGGAACTTTTAAATTTGAACCAGTAGCTGAAGGAATTGAGTATGGATTTCTGCGAATCAAAGATGTTGATGATCGATTTCCTATTATTTTAGAAAAAGGTAATGTTAAAGCAGTTCTGAATGCTAAAGACTTTGGCAAGAGTAAGATAACAGGAACGTATAACAATGAGGAGTTTGTAAAACACAGAGAGCAAAGTATAATCGACCAAGCCAAGATTAAAGAATTTATGAATCAAACCTATGATAGGTTTGCCAAAGATTCGGTTGTAACTCCAGAGATAAAGATGCAGGTGCAACAAGAATATATGGCTATGTTGGAGGCTTTAAAAGCCAAAGATGATAAGTATATAGATGATAATCCGAAGTCGTATTTGTCAGTGGTGCTTATAGGTGAAAAATTGCTCGACCCAATGGCTGATGTTGATGCTTTGAAGGAAAAGTTTTTTAAATTGGATAAATCAATTCAAGAAACCTCAATCGGACACAAAGTAAAGATGGATTTGAACAGACCTCCAATACCTTCAATCCAAGAGATGAATTCAGATAAAGAGGAGCAAACCTCTAGCAAAGGATTTCCAGAGGTAGGACAACAAGCGCCAGATTTTAAAGCACCAGATACTAACGGAAATTTGGTGTCTTTGAAAGAATCTTTAGGAAAGGTAACCATTATCGATTTTTGGGCTTCGTGGTGTGGACCTTGTAGAAAAGAAAATCCAAATATGGTATCGTTGTACAAAAAATATAGCAAACAAGGTTTGCAAATAGTAGGTGTATCACTTGACAAACCAGGAGAGGCTGATAAGTGGAAACAAGCCATTACGGTAGACAAACTCTACAACTGGGTAAATGTGTCGAATCTGATGCACAGGCAAGAGCCAATTGCTCGTCAGTACGGAATAAATTCTATCCCAGCTACATATATATTAGACCAAGAAGGAATTATCGTAGCTAAGGGTTTGAGAGGTAAAGAATTAGAAGACAAAATTCAAGAACTTTTAAATAAATAAAAACAAACTAAAATATGTCAGTATTAAATTCAAAACAAGCCATCGCTTTAGAGGATAAAAATGGAGCTCACAATTATCATCCGCTTCCAGTGGTGCTTAGCAAAGGCAAGGGAGTGTATGTGTGGGATTTGGAAGGCAAAAAATATTACGACTTTCTTTCGGCGTATTCTGCAGTAAATCAAGGACATTGCCATCCAGAGATTACTCAAACATTGATAGACCAAGCTCAACGATTAACCCTCACTTCCAGAGCATTCTATAACGATAAATTGGGCGTGTACGAACAATTTATAACCAATTACTTCGGATTTGACAAAGTACTTCCAATGAATACGGGTGCTGAAGCCGTAGAAACAGCTATCAAAATTTGTCGTAAATGGGCTTATGAGAAAAAGGGAATAGCTGAAGAACAGGCTGTTATTGTAGTGTGCAAAGGAAATTTTCACGGACGTACAACTACCATAATATCTTTTTCAAATGACGATAATGCTAGAAAAAATTTTGGGCCTTATACAGGCGGATTTGTAGCTATTGATTACGATAATCTTCAACAGTTGGAAGATGTTCTTGCCGCTAACAAAAATGTAGCAGGATTTTTGGTAGAGCCTATCCAAGGAGAGGCAGGAGTGTATGTGCCTTCTGAAGGATTTTTGACCAAAGCTAAAGAAATTTGTCAAAAACACAACGTGCTATTTATAGCCGATGAGGTGCAGACAGGTATTGCTCGTACAGGAAAATTGTTGGCGGTACATCACGAAAACGTAAAACCAGATATGTTGATATTGGGTAAAGCCTTGTCAGGAGGGGTGTATCCTGTGTCGGCAGTATTGGCTGATGACCATATCATGGAGGTAATTAAACCAGGACAACACGGCTCTACCTTCGGAGGTAACCCTTTGGCGGCGGCAGTGGCTGTTACGGCTCTTGAGGTGGTTGAAAAAGAAAAATTAGCCGAAAATGCAGATAAATTAGGTAAGATATTCCGCGATAAAATTAATGCTTATATCCAAGAAAATAACTCCGTAGCTACATTGGTTCGCGGTAAAGGATTGCTTAATGCCATTGTGATAAATGATACAGAAGAAAGCGATACAGCGTGGAATATTTGCCTCAGACTTAAGGAAAACGGACTTTTGGCAAAACCTACTCACGGAAATATCATTCGTTTTGCACCACCATTGGTAATGAATCAAGAAGAGTTGGACGATTGTGTGAGAATCATTATTAGTACATTAAAGGAGTTTGAAAAATAAAATCGACAATATATGGATTATTTTAATTCAAATCAAGAAACAGCAATTATTTTAAATGAATCAATCAAAGCCAATCTGAAGTCTATTGTAGGTTGGAGTAAATTCTTGGCGATACTCGGATTTGTGGTCGTGGGGATTATGGTTCTGTCAGGAATATTTATGATTTTGAGCGGAGGTCTTCTAGGTATAACTAGTCAAGCTATTGGAGGAGTTGGTGTAGCGTTTATAGGATTTGGATATATTTTGGTTTCAGTGTTTTACTATGTGCCATTGAGATATTTATATCGGTTCTCGACCAAAACCGAATCATTTCTGAATAATAATATGCAAAATTATTTTGAAGAAGCCTTAGAGAATTTAAAATCACATTATAAATTTATAGGAATTTTTACTATAGTAACCATAAGTTTATATATATTGGCTGTAATAGGAGCTGTTATTAATGCCGCTATTATCGCTTCAAAGTATTAAAAGTATTTTAGATTAAAAATCCCAAATAACCATTGTGTTATTTGGGATTTTTTGTTTTTAAACGGAATTATCTTTCTGAATAATTTTTACCGAAAAACTGAAAATATATTCTACTTCAAAAGCACCTTAAAAGTGTCTCCTTGTTTAAAATCACCCGTCTGATAGCCTCTGTTAAACCATTCCATACGTTGTTTAGAAGTACCATGCGTGAAAGATTCTTCAACTACATATCCTTGAGTTTTCTTTTGGATATTATCATCGCCTACGGTACTGGCAGCGTTAAGAGCATCTTCAATATCTCCCTCTTCAAGATATTTTTTGTTGTGATGAGCCCACAATCCAGCGTAAAAATCGGCTTGTAACTCAAGGGCTACCATAATCTGATTCGCTTCGGTTTGATTTACTTTTTGTTGAGCCAAACGCACCTCTTTGAGTGTGCCTAACAAATGTTGTACGTGATGTCCTACTTCGTGAGCAATCACATAGGCAATGGCAAATTCTCCAATATTGGTTTTGAACTGACGGCTAAGCTGATCAAAAAAATCAAGATCCATATATACCTTTTCATCGGCAGAACAATAAAACGGCCCAGAGGCAGTTGATGCTCCACCACAAGCCGATTGTACCGACCCTCTAAAAAGTACAAATTGAGGTTTGCGGTAGGTAAGCCCCATCTGATTAAACATTTTCTCCCATACAACCTCTGTATCTCGAAGTACAACTTCCACAAATTCAAGCTGATCTTTTTCTGCTTGGGTAAGTTCGGAATTGTTAGCCTCAGATGTACCTCCACTGCCTTTTACCATTTCGATAAGTTGAGGAGCTTGTTGTATCAATTGCTCCGTACTTCCTCCACTAGAGAAAAATTGTATTGCAAAAAAAACAAGTGCAATGATACCTCCTCCAGCTGCAACTTTAGTAGCTCCACCCTTACGTCTGTCTTCAACATTCCCACTACGTTCTCTACCTTTCCATTTCATAACAATTTACGATTTAAAATTTAGGGCAAAAGTAGGGAAAATTAAACATTTACGAGTCAAATCGGACAACAAAAATAACTTTTTTAATTTTTCAAAAACGAAGAAAATTACTGTTTGATAATTTTGGCTGTTAAAATTCCTTCAGCAGTGTTGATGTTTACAAAATAAATACCTGCGTTAAGTGCTGTAATGTTTATTTGCTGTGTATCAGCAAACTCTGCAATTACCCTTCCATTAACATCTACCACACTGATAGTTTGAACCTCTGTTTGTAGGTGATTATTAATATTGATAACATCGGTAGTAGGGTTCGGATAGATAGAGAAATAATCCGCCAAGTGGTTATTTGTAGATAAATCATCGGGACCTGTAACAGTAATATTGTCCAAAAGAACATTAAACTGGTTGTTAGAGTTGTGGTGTCGGAATGCCACATAAATAGTCTGACCAGCCATTGAAGAAATATCCAATGTTTGTGGGGTAAACTCATTGATGCCCTGTGTGTTGCTCGAAAACGAAACATTTGAGTTTTCAAACTCAACAGTTGTAGGCATTGTAGCTACATATATAGAATAGTTTTCGTCATCATAATCAGGGTCGGTAGAACGGATTTCCCAATTTAAAGATAAATTCCCACCAGTTACTTGAGTAAGGTCAATGGCAGGAGAAATCAACCAATTGTCAGGATTAAGTGGGGTGTTAGTAGGTCTGTTATACGAAAAAGATCCCACTACAGATGAAGTAATTTCAAGAGACTCGAAGAATGCCTCTCCGTAATGTCCCCAATTAAAACCATCGCCATCAGCATCAATCAGTTGCCAATTTGTTAACGAATTAGATGCACTAAAATCTTCAGAAAAATAGATTGTTTGAGCTTTGGTTGTAAAAATTCCTGTAAGCAAGAATGTACTAAATAATAGTTTTTTCATAATTTTTAAAAGTTAGATAATAACCATACCAAAGTTATAAAAATATAGAATTGTAATCAAAGTTTATTTGAAAAATATTACTTTTGAAAACTGTATGTTTATGAAAAAGTTGATAGAATTGTATGTGTATGCTAATTTGCACGTGGCATTTGCCGCTATGTCAATGGTGGTAATTACGGGGCAGTTGCTCAATTGTGTGCTAGGAGCGGAGTTGCCTATATTTGTATTTGTGCTTACATTTATGGGGTATACTTATACTAGAGGAAATTTGTATTTGTTTAATAAAAATACAAGTATAATCATTTTATTAGGTATGCTTGTTGTCTTCTGTCCGATTTTTATATACCGCATATTGAATCCTATATCGTACGGATTGATATTTTTGACCATATTGCTTACAATGTTTTATTTAACACCTTATTCGCAAAGGGGGCTGCGTAACATTCCTCGGATTAAGATTTACATAGTAAGTTTGTGCTGGGTTCTAATTACACATTTGCTTCCAGTAATAGAAGTGGGGTATCCTATTGATAATCAGATGTTAATTCTGGGTATTCAAAGGTTTGTATTGGTCGTGTTGTTATTGTTGGTTTTTGATATAGTAGATTTACATCAAGATGAGCAAAAGCTCCAAACCGTACCGCATCAATTGGGCGTATACCGAACCAAAGTTATAGCCATTATATTACTGGTAGTTTCGTTTGTGTTGTTGTTATTTGTAAATTCCGATTTTTATAAAATATTGATAAACAGCATGATGTCTATTGTGCTGTTGTTTTTTATCTTATTTTCATCTCCGTTCAAATCCAAAATGTATACGCTATTTTGGTTGGAGGCTGTGCCTATTGTATGGGCTTTGTTATTGTTGATTTAATAAGTGTCAATGTCAAGGATTATTCGAACATTTCGGTATTGATTGATGCTGTTAAAAGAATCAATAATTTTTTGTAAAGTATCTTTGGTAAGATTGAGTTTGATATTATTGGGTATTTTTAGTAAAATATGCCTAATAAATTCGTTTTTGATTCGGTTTACCGATGGTTCTTCAGGCCCTAATACAACAATGGGTATGGAATTCCGAATGGCTTGTGATAACCAAATTGATGCCTCCGAAAGTTTGTTGTAATTTTTGTTTTTGAGGGTAATGCGAATCAGTTTGCAGTAAGGAGGATATTGGTAAGTGGCACGTTCGTTCATTTCGTGCTGATATACGCCCTGATAATTATTATTAAGAATTTCTTGTATGGTGTGATGTTTGGGATTGTAGGTTTGGATAATTATTTTGGAATTTCCTCCATTTCGTCCTGCTCTTCCTGCCAATTGTGTGAGTAATTGATAACAGCGTTCGTGGGCTCTAAAATCAGGAAAGTGTAGTAGAGCATCGGCGTTAATAACTCCCACAAGTCCAATGTTGTCAAAGTCTAACCCTTTGGCAATCATTTGAGTACCTACCATTATTTGGGCTTCTTTGGTTAAGAACTGCTCTAAAATTTTTTCATAACCAAATTTGCTTGAGGTGGTATCTTTGTCCATTCGAATCGTTTTGTGATTAGGAAACAAATGTTCAAGTTCTATTTGAATCTGTTCAGTACCTAGTCCTTTGGTGTCCAAATTAGAACTTGAACAACTGTGGCATTTGGTAGGATTGGCTATGCTATAGCTACAATAGTGACATCGTAACTGATTTTTGATTTTGTGATACGTAAGGCTTACATTGCAATGGATACACTGAGGCACATGTCCGCAATCCAAACACTCAACTATAGGCGAAAAACCTCTGCGATTTTGAAAGATGATGACTTGTTTGTTTTGTTCTAATGTATTGCTGATTTCTTCGATTAGAGTATGGCTAAAATGTCCCTGCATTCGTTTGCGAAAATAGCAATCTTTCAAATCTACAATTTCGATTGTGGGAGCAATTGTTCGGTTGTA
Source organism: Bacteroidota bacterium (assembly GCA_030528745.1). Classification (GTDB taxonomy): domain Bacteria; phylum Bacteroidota; class Bacteroidia; order Flavobacteriales; family Flavobacteriaceae; genus Flavobacterium. The sequence continues at coordinate 18,511 of JAUMYH010000014.1, read as the reverse complement.
TCGCTCGTTGAGGTCTACTAGTCCAAATTTCTGATTTTGAGTGTTGTAGTAAGTTTCGATGCTAGGGGTTGCACTCCCCAAAAGCGTTTTGGACTGATGGAATTGGCTCAACATAATAGCCGTTTCGCGAGTGTGATACCGAGGTGTAGGCTCGTATTGCTTGAAACTTTGATCGTGTTCTTCATCTATAATTACAACTCCCAAATGGTTAAAAGGCAGGAAAAGGGCAGAGCGAGTACCCACAACCACCTGTGCCTTTTCTGAGTTGTCAAGCACTTGATTCCAAACCTCAACTCTTTCGTTTTGAGAGTATTTTGAATGAAATACTGCCAGTCTATTCCCAAAATGCAATCTTAATCGAGCTACTATCTGTGTGGTCAAAGCTATTTCAGGAAGCAAAAGTAGACATTGTTTGCCTTGAGCCAAATATTCATTGATAAGTTGGATATAAATGAGCGTTTTTCCAGATGAATTTATTCCGTATAATAAGGTTGTGTTGTGATTCAAAAATGAATTTTTGATTTCTATTACGGCTCTTTCTTGTTCAGGGGTTAGTGTAATGGTTGCTTTTACGTTGTCCGAATAGTAATCTGTTCTGTCAATCTGCAGGGTGTAAATTTGTAGAATATCCTTGTTAATCAGTGATTTGAGGGCGTGTGGGTTTATCGTTGCCAAATCCTTGTAAGGAACAGTGTTTGACGAGGTGTTTTTGAGTTGAAAATATCCTAAAATTACTTCTCGTTGTTTGTGCTTATTGTTTAGAGATGCCAACAAATTGCTCAACGCAGTAGCATCTTCGTATTGAGGGTTTAGCCGAACGTATTTTATTATTTTGGGTTTGTATTTTTCTTTTACCTCATCAATAAGTTGTATTACCTGCTTGTCTATTAGGTCATTAATAATATTAAGTGTTTTTTTCTTATTTAGAATTTTAGAAACATCATCTACTTTTATAACGTTCCGAACTTCCAGAGCTTCGTATATGAGTAATTCTTGGTCTGTTAGTTCAGATTTGAGGGTTTCTGTGTTTGGATTTCTGATGATAAGTGTTTCGTTATCAAGAAGTAATGATGAGGGTATGGCGTTTTTGTATATATCTCCTATAGGACACATATAGTACGATGCCATCCACTGCCAAAGTTTTATCTGTTCAGATTTAACAATAGGTTTGACATCTATTACGGAGTGAATTTCTTTGGCCTCATAGAGTAAGGGGGGAGTTTGGTGGGTTTTTAATGCCAGAGCTGTGTAAATTTTGTTTTTGCCGAAAGGTACAGCCACACGCATTCCTGGCAGAATATAATCAAACTCTTCCTTGTTAATCAGGTAGGTAAAGGGTTTGTTAAGAGGAATGGGGAGCAATACTTCAACAAAGTACATAAACGATGTTTTTTATTTTTTTTGAAAACTATCTATGGCATTTCGTACATTTTTGTATTTAAGAATTAATGCCTCCGCTTCTTTTTCATCAATGTTGAGTTCGTCCATAAGTATAGTGTTCGCTCTTTTGAGTAGTTTATGGTTGGATAGTTGCATATCGATCATTTTATTCCCTTTAACCCGCCCCAAACCAATCATAGTGGTAGTTGAAATCATATTCAGAATCATTTTTTGGGCTGTACCAGCTTTCATTCTAGAGCTTCCCGTTACAAATTCTGCTCCTACCACAACTTCAATCGGATACTGAGCAACCTGAGCCAAAGGACTCTCTTGGTTGCAAGTAATGCAACCAGTAGTGATGTTGTTGTTATTACAAGCCTTAAGCCCTCCAATTACGTAAGGCGTTGTTCCAGAGGCAGCTATACCTATAACAACATCTTTGTCGGAAATGTTGTGTTTGAGTAAGTCTTGCCAAGCGGCTTCAATGTTATCTTCGGCAAATTCTACAGCCTTGCGGATAGCTCCATCGCCACCAGCAATAATTCCTACAACCAAATCTTCCGAAACACCAAAAGTAGGCGGACATTCCGAAGCGTCTACAATACCCAATCTGCCAGAAGTACCAGCTCCTATGTAGAATAGTCTTCCTCCGTTTTTTAGCTTTGCAATGATTTTTTCAACCAATATTTTGATCTGTGGAATTACCTTTTGTACGCTTTGGGCTACGGTACAATCTTCTTGGTTGATGTTGCTAAGTAGTTGACCAACAGACATCTGCTCCAAGTTGGCGTATTTTGACTCTTGTTCGGTTGTTTTTGTAAAATCCATATTCGTAGTATTTTAAGTGAAATATGCCAAAATGATACCCAAAATAATGGCAGATATTTTTTGAATATTAAATTTGTGATTCTCGTTTGTTTCGTAAATAATAGTAGAGGCTATGTGGAACAAAATCCCCACTACAATAGCCGATATTTCAGCGTAATAGTCTTCTAAAAATAACAAATATTCAGAGGCATAAGTACCCAAAGGAGTCATAAAAGCAAATAGTAACATAAATACAAAGATGGTCTTTTTATTCATGTTGGTATTGCTGAAAAATGTAGTGAGTATAATAGCGATAGGTAGGTGATGAATGGCGATTCCTAAGGCTAATTCGTGGTGATGGCTGATAGGAAGTCCTTCCAAAAGAGCGTGTAAACAAAGGCTGATAAATAAAGTCCAAGGGATTGATTTGAAATCATCGTCTTTGTGGACATGTCCATGTTCGGCTCCTTTCGAGAAAAATTCTAAAAATATTTGTAATAAAATACCTAGCATAATAAACAATCCAATGCGATAACCAGCCGAATGATCATGTCCGTGGTGGTCATCGTGGTTGTGCATGGCAAAGTCGTATACTTCGGGCAATAGGTGCATCAGTGTAATCGATAGGAGGAATGAACCACTAAAAGCCAACAATAATTTGATGTTTTTTTTGTCTTTGGGTTTTAGTACAATTGCAATGAGGTATCCTAACAGAACAGATAATAGGGGTAAAATGTATTGATATTGCATTTTTTAAATATTTGGTAATGAATAAAATATATTTTCTATAATGTAAGATAATTTAGTTTGTTGGTCTGTTTTTAGTGTGATTTTTTTGTGAGGGCAAAGATAAAAAATAAACTATATGTAATACTGCAAAATACACAATTAATATATGTGTAGATGTGAGGGTTCTGTATAAATGAAAATATTCAAAGAGCGTGTAGTTTGCCATTAGGGTTAAAATTGTATTTTTGCAGAAAAAATAAGATGCAGTTATTTTATTCACCAACCCTAAATCAAGATGTCGAGACCTATATTTTCGATAAGGAAGAAAGCAAACATATCGTAAAGGTGCTTCGTAAAAAAGAAGAAGATATTATACATATAACCAATGGTTTAGGTTTGTTGTGTCAAGCCGAAATAGTATATGCCAACGAAAAAAAATGTGAGGTCAGAATTCTAAATCGAACCCATTTTTCAAAACACAATTATCATCTACACCTGATGGTAGCACCAACCAAGACAAACGAACGTTTTGAATGGTTTGTAGAAAAGGCTACCGAGATGGGAATAGATGAAATAACGCCAATCATAACAGAACATTCCGAACGTAAAGAAGTTAAAATTGAACGTTTTGAAAAAATAGTCTTAAGTGCCATGAAGCAATCTTTGCAATATTTTTTGCCAAAAATAAATCAACCGATTAAGTTTAAGCAATTGATGCAACAAGATATAGAAGGCGATAGGTATTTGGCTCATTGTGAGGAGGTAGAAAAACAACAACTGGCGAATCAAGATTTAAGAGCCAAAAAAATAACCATCTTGATAGGGCCAGAGGGCGATTTTTCATCAGAAGAAATCAGCACAGCATTGTCAAAAGGATACAAACCTATAGCTTTAGGAAACACGAGGCTCAGAACCGAAACAGCTGCGGTATATAGCGTTTGCGTTGTGGCTTCCCAAAACGAAAACCCCAAATTTTGAAATCAAAATTTGGGGTTTTGCAATTGTTTATAATTCTAAAGAACTGCCAATATCTAACAATGTCAGATTTTTCCCTTTTAGAGCAAATTCTTTAACAGCCTCATTTGAGTCAATCTCGATGAAACCAAAGGTATCGAAATGATAACCCAAAATGTGATTACACTCAACAAAGTCAGAAGCAATGATAGCATCTTTGATGTCCATTGTAAAATTATCGCCAATAGGCAACACAACCAAATCCAATTTGGTGCGTAACGGAATCAGTTTCATATCAAAGCTAAGTGCCGTATCACCAGCTATGTAAATGTTCTTGTCTGCTTCCAGTACAAAACCTGCAGGATTTCCTCCGTAAGTGCCATCGGCAAACGAACTGCTATGAATAGCATTTACATATTTGAGTCTGCCAAAATCGAACTTCCAACTACCGCCATGATTCATAGGATGGGTGCTGATTCCTTTTCGCGAATAGTAGTCGGCAATTTCAGCGTTAGATATAATGGTAGCTCCATTTTTCCAAGCCAAAGCCTCCGCGTCAAGCGAATGATCCTGATGGGCATGTGTGAGTAGAATATAATTAGCCTTAATATTATCCATATTGATATGTGATGCCTTTGGATTGCCAGAGATAAAAGGATCGACAACAATATGAATGCCTTTAACTTCAATTCCTATACAGGCATGACCATAATAAGTAATTTTCATATTTTTCAATTAGTTTACAAATTCGTAATCGTTAGAGGTGTTTGCTTTAGCTATTTGTGTGTTAAGCACCTCTCCATTTTCGCTCATTATAAATACTACAACGTACAGGTTGTCAATGTTTTCAGATGTATAATTTACAGCAAGGTTATTAACTGAAATTTCATTGTCAGCTACTGCCGATTGGTTGAGTGGATTTGATATGATATTTCCGTATACACCTCTAAGTACGTGATTATGAACGAAATTATCTATATGAGGCGTAACTCCATTGTAAAGCTCAGAGATATAGTTTTTCTGATACGAAACGAGTCCGTTTTCCAATATGTAAACCCCAAAAGACAACGACTGATTAATATCTTCTTTAAAGTTTAAAGAAAAACTTACAGTTCCTGAATTTGACCCCAAATTAGAGCTAATCTTGATGCCAATTGGCGATGAAGGCTGTAACGAATTTAACGGTTGATTGATATTTTCATTCTGAGGAGGAGTCCAAACAGTATTACGATTAATTGTAGCATAAGGATAATTATTTACTTGTAAGTGCTGTTCTAAAACTGTGCGTTCTGGGATTTCAAATTCATCAACATTATGAATAGCTGCCGCTACAACATCGTGCGTTTGAGATTCGATAACCTCAAGGGCATAGATAATTCGGGTACACCATCCACACCAAGTTCCTGTAAAATCCTCAACCAAAACCTTGTGTTTGTAATTTTGAACATAAACCTCTACTACATTAATAGTAATAGGAGTACTCTCAATAGCTGCATATCGGGCAGTAACCTGATGACTTCCCAAAGCTGAAGGCGTAAATACATTAGAGTCCAAAAGTTCTCCATCAAGATAGAACGCACAGAACTCCGTAATATCATCGCCCTGATTGCTACGAACAGTAAAAGTAAAACTATCTTGAGCATTAGGATCGGTGTTCAATAATAGATTGTAATTGTCCGAGGACAAGATTATATCTGTGATGGTAGTCTGACCAGCAATATCATCTGTATTTTCATTTCCTCCACACGATATGTTTATGATGCTGAAAATCAGAGTCATAGATAAAATTTTGAGTAAATTTTTCATTTTTTTCGATTTTGGATTAAAAATTGTAATTAAGAATGTACGAAAATACATTTTTTTTTTTAATTTGCACCACTAATAAATAAAAAATGTTGAACAAAAGAAATAAAATTTAAAAACGTATCTATTATGAAGAAAGTAATTGCATTATTCTTATTAGCATTTGTAAGTATAGCTTCATTTGCACAACAAAAAAATTTGCCGAAATTGTCTTTGAAAAATCTAGACGGTAAAAGTATTGATGTTTCAAAATACAATAGTCAGCAACATCCTGTGATTGTAAGTTTTTGGGCTACGTGGTGTGGGCCGTGTATTAATGAACTTTCGGCTATTCACAACGAATATGACAAATGGCAGGAAGAATTGGGCGTAGAGCTTGTGGCGGTGTCTATTGATGATGCCAGAACCAAGAAGCGAGTAAAACCAATGGTTAATGGTAAGGCGTGGGAGTACGAAATCCTATTAGACGAAAATCATGATTTGAAAAGAGCTTTAAATATTATTAATGTGCCTTATACATTGGTAATTTATAAAGGAGAGGTTATCTATGAACATTCAAACTATACTCCTGGGGCTGAAAAAGAACTTTATAACAAAATAAAAGCAAAAGTTAAGAAATAAAACTTTAGAGATGATTAGAAAATTTATTAGTGGTGCTTTTTCTCTGATAGGGCTTTTGGCAATGGCTCAAGAGGAACAAAGTCAAGAGTCCAATGCTGGGACGCTTAACGTAGGGATAGAATCTAACAGCCAGTGGTATATTGATGATGATAAAATCAAAATTTCAGAGGTTGATGCTCAAGAAAGAATACGCTCTAACAATTATATCAAATTAGATTATTTTATCAATAAGTGGGAGTTTGGTACCCAAGTGGAATCTTATTTGCCTATGGCATTGCTGAATTATGCCCCAGGTTTTAAGGGAACTAACATCGGTACTATATATGCCAAGTATAATAACGCCGAAAAGGGGTTTGATTTTACAATAGGGCATTTGTACGAGCAGTTTGGTAGCGGTATGGCTCTTCGTTTTTGGGAAGATAGACAGCTCGGTATCAATAACGCTTTGTTTGGAGCAAGAGTTAATTATGAGTTTACACCAGGTTCTAAAATTACAGCCCTTGGAGGAAAACAGCGTATAGGTATGGGGTTTGACCTTTCAGATGCTTTTATCGCAGGATTGAATCTTGATTTAGGATTGGCTCAAATTCTTAATCTTGAAGAAACAGAACTCAATATAGGAACAAGTATAGTGAGTCGTTATGACAACCAGCAAGATTTGTATCCTACATTGCCTAAATCAACAAACATCTACTCCTTAAGAGCGGACATGACTCAAAACGGATTTTACTTAGGGGCAGAATATGTTTACAAAACAGAAGATGCTCTGGTGGAATATGGAACGATAAGACCTGAAAATAAATTTGACGGAAATGCTATTATCGTCAATACAGGGTACTCGAAAAAAGGTTTTGGTTTGGACGTAAATCTAAGACGAATGGAAAATATGAATTTCTATTCGGACAGAGGATTGGCAGGTAACCCTTATAATATAGGAGTGCTGAACTACGTACCTGCATTAACCAAACAATACGATTTTGCATTACAAAATATTTATGTGTATCAGGCTCAAGGACGTACCACTTTTACACCGCTACTTAAAGCAGGTGAAATAGGAGGGCAGTTTGATTTGTATTATCAATTTAAAAAAGGAACGCCACTAGGAGGAAAGTACGGTACGTATGTGGCTATGAACGGATCGTTCTGGAATGCTCTAAAAATCAAAGATGCTAAAGTGCCAGAACGCGAAGTCAATGTAGGATTTTTTGATTTAGGTCGAAAATATTATAACGATATAGGATTTGAAACTAGAAAAAAGTTTTCAGACAAATGGCAAACGATATTTATGTTTGTTAGTCAGTATTTTAACCAAAAATATGTAGAAGAAACTTTTGGTGAACACAAAACGCAGATTCTTTCGGGAGAGGTGATTTATAAATTCAAAGATACCCAATCATTACGACTGATAGGGCAACACCTTTGGGCTGATGGAGACAAGAAAAATTGGGCAGGAGCTACTCTTGAATATGCACCAAACATGAAATGGTCGTTCTATTTGCACGACATTTATAATTATGGTAACGATAAGGAAAGTGCCAGAATCCATTATTATAGTGTAGGAGGAGCTTTTGTGAAAGGAGCTACGCGTATAGGTGTAAGCTATGGGCGACAAAGAGGAGGTATGATTTGTGTAGGAGGGGTGTGTAGGTTAGTGCCAGAGTCGTCAGGATTTAATCTGAATATTTCTACAAATTTCTAAACATACAAAAAACCGAAATCCTCTAAAAGATTTCGGTTTTTTGATTAATAGTTTTTTGGATTTAACTGCTCTATACTATTGTTGTAATTTAAGAAGAAGTCAGCAGGGTAGTATGATATAGTTTCTGACCCAACTAAAATTTTTGCTATTCCTTTAAGTTTTTTACTAATCTTATTTTGTTTAAATTTGGAGGGGTTAGCTCTATTTAGTGCTAAATATACAAGTTCAGAACAGTATAAGCCATCGGAGGTATCTGGTGCTAAATCATAGAAAAGTTTTTGTTTTTCTAAGCTGTCAATATATTGTTGTATTTTTTGATATTCTTCTTGAGTTGTTCGGATTCTCCAAAGTTTATTGTTTGCAGGGTTTTTAGAATTCCAAAACGCTTCATAGCGTTCTTTGATAAGAGAGCTGTTTTGTTTGTTTGTTTTGTTGTAATCCATACTGTAAACATAAACCTTGTCTAAGGCAATACCTATATGCGAAATAGGTTGGTTGGTGTAATTATATTCTAATACCATGTTACCTTCCTTGCTTTCAGAATTTCTGCTGAGAATGTAAATGAAAAAATCCTTGTTCTCTTCGCAAGAGAAAAAGAACAAGGATAGTAGTGCAACTAAAAGGGCTGTTGTTTTCATAAATTAAAATCTACAAAAAAGCCCATTTGAATAATAGCTCCATTCGAATAAGGACTATAGGTGTTTATTATAAAAGAACCATATCGTGTCTTATTTCCCTCGTTATATACAAGCATAACCCCAAGGTCTATTCCTATTGAATAATCTTTTTCGAGTAGAAGTGTTTCATTAGAGTTTAAAAGAGAAAATCCAGAGATGGTAGCTATTTTGGTATTGCCTGTTGTGAGATTGTAATTGGCTCCTAATTTGTACTGAAGCATATAAGTATGCTTGTTTGTATTGGGCAAATGTATAGTCCAATATGTGCCTCCTCCGTATACACTTGTCTTTTCGCTGGTGTGGTATCTAAGAAGAATATCTCCACCGTATCCAAACTCTTTCTTAATAGCTGAAATATTTCCTCCTACGTTCAAGTTCCATTTTTCTTGAGCGTGTAGAGAAAAATAAAAGAAAGAAAACATACACGTCAAAAATAGTTGTTTTGTAAAATTCATAATTCAAAAAATAAAAAGTTAGTAATGATGCTAAATTAGTAATCTTGTGGTTTTTACAAAAAAAACAGGGTTAAATTTATAGTAATTTTGTGTAAATATTAAGTTAATAAAATTGCTTATCATCTTAAAATTGTTTTTATTGGAAGAAATATGGTTTTGGTGTGTAAAAAAAACAAGAATTAATTTGAATAAGTTTGAAAAAGTTTTTACATTTGCCGTCCCATAAAGTGTGGGATATTAATAATATAAAGAATTATACATTAAACAATTATGCCAACAATTCAACAATTAGTAAGAATCGGAAGAACCCAATCTACTAAGAAGAGTAAATCGATTGCTTTGGATTCTTGTCCTCAAAGAAGAGGGGTGTGTACGCGTGTGTATACAACAACACCTAAAAAGCCAAACTCAGCGATGCGTAAAGTGGCGCGTGTGCGTTTGACCAACGGTAATGAAGTGAATGCGTATATCCCGGGTGAAGGACACAATCTACAAGAGCACTCGATAGTATTAGTAAGGGGAGGAAGGGTAAAAGATTTACCAGGAGTAAGATACCACATTGTGCGTGGTGCATTGGATACAGCGGGTGTTGCTGGAAGAACGCAAAGACGTAGTAAGTATGGTGCTAAAAGACCTAAACCAGGACAAGCTCCAGCTCCAACAGGTAAGAAAAAGAAGTAAAAACTAAAATCTTTTAAGTAAAGGACGATGAGAAAAAGACAAGCGAAAAAAAGACCGCTTTTGCCAGATCCTAAGTTTAATGATCAATTGGTTACGCGTTTTGTGAACAATTTGATGTGGGATGGTAAAAAATCTGTAGCATTCAAAGTGTTTTATGATGCTTTGGATATTGTAGAGACTAAAAAACAAGATGAAGAGAAAACTTCGTTGGAAATATGGAAAGACGCTCTTACTAATGTAATGCCTCACGTAGAGGTGCGTTCGCGTAGAGTAGGAGGGGCAACATTCCAAATTCCGATGCAGATTAGACCAGATAGAAAAATCTCGATGGCTATGAAATGGTTAATCGGATATGCACGTAAAAGAAATGAGAAGTCAATGTCAGCTAAATTGGCAGCGGAGATTCTTGCGGCAGCTAAAGAAGAGGGTGCAGCAGTTAAAAAGAGAATGGATACGCACAAAATGGCAGAGGCTAATAAAGCATTCTCTCATTTTAGATTTTAATTTTAATACATTTCAGAAATGGCAAGAGATTTAAAATATACAAGAAATATCGGTATTGCAGCGCACATAGACGCTGGTAAAACCACAACTACTGAGCGTATCCTATTCTATACAGGTAAAAACCACAAGATAGGTGAAACGCACGAGGGAGCATCAACTATGGACTGGATGGAGCAAGAGGCTGAAAGAGGTATTACCATTACTTCAGCAGCTACAACTTGTACGTGGAACTTCCCAACAGATCAAGGTAAAAAAGTAGCAGATACAAAAGAATACCATTTTAATATTATCGATACTCCAGGACACGTTGATTTTACCGTAGAGGTAAACCGTTCGCTTCGTGTATTAGATGGTTTGGTGTTTTTGTTTTCGGCGGTAGATGGTGTTGAGCCTCAGTCAGAAACAAACTGGAGACTTGCAGATAACTACAAAGTGCCTCGTATGGGATTCGTTAATAAAATGGATCGTCAGGGAGCTAACTTCCTTAACGTGTGTAATCAGGTGAAAGAAATGTTAGGTTCTAACGCGGTGCCTATCGTACTTCCTATCGGTGATGAGGCCGATTTTAAAGGAGTAGTAGATTTGATTAAAAATAGAGCTATCGTATGGCACGATGAAAATCACGGAAGTACTTTTGACGTGATTGAAATTCCTGCTGATATGCTTGACGAGGTAAAACAATATCGCGGTCAGCTAATCGAAGAAATTGCTGCTTATGATGAAAATCTTCTAGAAAAATATATGGAGGACGAAAACTCTATTACTGAAGATGAAATCAACGCGGCGTTAAGAGCGGCTACTCTTGATATGAGTATTATTCCGATGATGTGTGGTTCTTCGTTCAAAAACAAAGGGGTGCAGTTTATGATTGACGCAGTATGTCGTTACTTACCTGCACCAACCGATAAAGAGGCTATCGAAGGGACTAACCCTGAAACAGACCAACCAGTATCGCGTAAACCATCGGTAAACGATCCGTTTGCAGCATTGGCGTTTAAGATTGCTACCGATCCGTATGTAGGACGTTTGGCGTTCTTCCGTGCTTATTCAGGTGGGTTAGACGCAGGTTCTTACGTATTGAATACGCGTTCAGGTAACAAAGAGCGTATATCTCGTATCTACCAAATGCACGCTAACAAACAAAATCCAATTGAGAGAATCGAGGCTGGAGATATCGGAGCAGCGGTAGGATTTAAAGATATTAAAACAGGAGATACCCTTTGTGATGAAAAACATCCAATCGTATTGGAGTCGATGGTGTTCCCTGACCCAGTAATCGGTATTGCTGTAGAGCCTAAGACTAAGGCAGATGCTGATAAAATGGGTACTGCCCTTGCTAAATTGGCAGAGGAAGATCCTACATTTACAGTGCGTACAGATCAGGCTTCTGGACAAACCATTATCTCTGGTATGGGTGAGCTTCACTTGGATATTATCGTAGACCGTATGCGTAGAGAGTTTAAGGTAGAGGTAAACCAAGGAGAACCACAAGTAGAGTACAAAGAGGCTATTACACGTACAGCACAACACAGAGAGGTATACAAAAAGCAATCTGGAGGTAGAGGTAAATTTGCGGATATTATCTTTACAATTGGACCAGCAGATGAAGTTGATGGTAAGCCATTCGTAGGATTGCAATTTGTAAATGAAGTAAAAGGAGGTAACGTTCCGAAAGAATATATCCCTGCAGTTGAAAAAGGATTCAAAGAGGCTATGAAGCAAGGTCCTTTGGCAGGTTTTGAGATGGATTCAATGAAAGTTACTCTTACTGATGGTTCGTACCACGCTGTGGATTCGGATTCACTATCGTTTGAACTTGCAGCTAAAATGGGATATAAAGAAGCAGCTAAAGCAGCTGGTGCTGTAATCCTTGAGCCAATAATGAAGTTAGAGGTTATCACTCCAGAAGAAAATATGGGTGATATAGTAGGAGATTTGAACCGAAGAAGAGGTCAAGTAAATGATATGGGAGATAGAGCAGGTGCTAAAGTAATCAAAGCTAGTGTGCCGCTATCAGAAATGTTTGGATATGTAACTACATTACGTACATTATCTTCTGGTAGAGCTACATCTACTATGGAATTTTCTCACTATTCAGAAACACCTTCTAATATTTCAGAGGAAGTAATCAAAAAAGCAAGAGGTAACGCTTAATTTTTAGGAAAGATGAGTCAAAAAATTAGAATAAAATTGAAATCATACGATCACATGCTAGTAGACAAATCTGCAGAAAAGATCGTTAAAACAGTGAAAGGAACAGGTGCAGTTGTAACAGGGCCTATTCCGCTTCCAACTCACAAGAAAATATTTACAGTATTGCGTTCTCCGCACGTAAATAAAAAATCTAGAGAGCAATTTGAAGTAAGTTCTTATAAAAGATTATTAGATATTTATTCTTCATCAGCCAAGACTGTAGACGCTTTAATGAAATTAGAGCTTCCTTCAGGTGTAGAAGTGGAGATTAAGGTTTGATAGTTTTTAATAAATTAGCTTTATTCTTAGGATTAATTGATTGATATTGAAAAATATTAAATCGATTAATCCTAAGAAGAGTTAAATTTTTGAAATTTGTGTAAAAATAACATTGGGTGTTGCGTTTGTGATGCTTAATGCTTAATTTTGCACCCATAACTAATGTTAAATAAACTTAAATAATTATATTTTATGTCTGGGTTAATTGGAAGAAAAATTGGCATGACTAGCATATTTGACGAGAATGGGAAGAATATTCCTTGTACCGTTATTGAGGCTGGTCCATGTGTTGTTACCCAAGTCAGAACCATGGAGGTTGATGGGTATGAGGCCTTGCAGCTTGGTTTCGATGACAAAAAAGCTAAGCATACAACTAAAGCTGAAGAAGGGCACTTCAAAAAAGCTGGTGTGGTTGCTAAGAAGAAAGTTGTTGAAATGAAGTCTTTTGAGCAAGAACACAAGTTAGGAGATGTGATTACAGTTTCTCTTTTTAAAGAAGGGGAGTATGTAGATGTAAGAGGGGTGTCTAAAGGAAAAGGGTTTCAAGGAGTTGTTAAACGTCATGGATTTGGAGGAGTAGGTCAAACTACTCACGGACAACACAATCGTTTGAGAGCTCCAGGTTCGGTAGGTGCGTCTTCTTATCCTTCTAGAGTTTTTAAAGGTATGCGTATGGCTGGAAGAACAGGAGGGGAGAATGTTACAGTAAAGAACCTTGTTGTGTTAAAAGTAGTTGAAGATAAGAATTTGTTAGTGGTTAAGGGGGCGGTTCCTGGTCATAAAAATTCTTACGTAATCATTCAGAAGTAATAGTAATGGAAGTAAAAGTATTAAATATAAATGGTAAAGAAACGGGTAGGGTGGTTACTCTTTCTGATTCTGTATTTGGAATTACGCCAAATAGTCATTCTGTTTACTTGGATGTTAAACAATATTTAGCTAATCAAAGACAGGGGACGCATAAGTCAAAAGAAAGAAATGAAGTAACAGGAAGTACTCGTAAAATTAAGAAGCAAAAAGGAACGGGTACTGCTCGTGCAGGTTCTGTAAAAAGCCCTTTGTTTAAAGGTGGAGGGACTATTTTTGGTCCTAGACCTAGATCTTATTCGTTTAAATTGAATAAGTCTTTAAAAAGATTGGCTCGTAAGTCTGTTTTGAGTGCCAAGTTGTCGGAAGGTAACTTGATAGTATTGGAAGATTTCCAATTTGATGTGCCAAGTACAAAGAATTTTATTAATGTATTGAAATCTTTGGGTATTGAGAATAAAAAATCTTTGTTTGTAGTGGGAGATTTGAATAAAAATGTTTATTTGTCTTCTAGAAATTTAAAAACTTCTAATGTAGTAACTAGTAGTGAGTTGAATACTTACGCTGTACTTAACGCTAATAATTTGGTGTTGTTAGAGGGTTCTTTGAGTCAAATTGAGGCTAATTTAACAAAATAGTTTAGAAAATGAGCATTATTATAAAACCAATACTTACAGAAAAAGCTACTAGAGATAGCGAATTGCTGAATACTTATGGATTTTATGTGCTGAAAGATGCTAATAAAATTCAGATAAAAAAAGCAATAGAGCAAACTTATGGAGTGTCAGTTGTAAGTGTAAATACAAGTATTAGTAGAGTTAATAGAGCTACTAAATACACCAAAAATGGTTTGATCGTAGCTAGAACAGGAGCTTCTAAAAAGGCTTTTGTAAAGGTTAAAGAAGGTGAAACTATAGATTTGTATACTAATATATAATTAATTATAATTGAAGGACTAAAATGTCAGTTAGAAAATTAAAACCTATTACCCCAGGTCAGCGTTTTAGAGTAGTTAATGGTTTTGACGCTATTACTACTGATAAGCCGGAGCGTTCATTGTTAGCTTCGAAAAAAAACTCAGGAGGTAGAAATAGTCAAGGAAAGATGACCATGCGTTATATGGGCGGTGGTCATAAGAAAAAGTATCGTATTATAGATTTTAAACGCAGTAAAGTTGGGATTCCAGCGGTTGTAAAATCAATAGAATACGATCCAAACAGAACAGCTTTTATAGCTTTGTTGTTCTATGCAGACGGAGCTAAGACTTATGTTGTAGCTCAGAGTGGATTAAAAGTAGGTCAAACAGTAATGTCTGGTGAAGGAGTTGCTCCTGAGGTAGGAAATGCTATGCCACTTGCTAATATTCCTTTGGGTACTATAATATCATGTATCGAATTAAGACCAGGTCAAGGAGCGGTAATTGCACGATCAGCAGGAACTTTTGCTCAATTAGTGGCAAGAGACGGAAAATATGCAACTATTAAGATGCCTTCTGGTGAGGTTCGTTTGATTTTGTTGACTTGTATGGCTACAATAGGAGCTGTGTCTAATTCAGATCATCAGCTAATCGTATCTGGTAAAGCAGGTCGTACAAGATGGTTAGGAAGAAGACCACGAACCAGACCAGTAGCGATGAACCCAGTAGATCACCCAATGGGTGGTGGTGAAGGACGTTCGTCTGGAGGTCATCCACGATCTAGAAAAGGTATGCCTGCTAAAGGATTTAGAACTAGAGCTAAGGCTAATCCAAGTAATAAGTATATTGTAGAACGTAGAAAGAAATAGTAAGTAAGTAATATGGCACGTTCATTAAAAAAAGGACCTTTTGTTCACTATAAATTAGAGAAGAAAGTAAAGGAGAATGCAGAGAATGGCAATAAAGCAGTTATAAAAACTTGGTCTAGAGCCTCGATGATTACTCCAGATTTTGTAGGTCAAACTATTGCTGTGCATAATGGTCGTCAGTTTATACCTGTATATGTAACAGAGAATATGGTAGGACATAAGTTAGGAGAATTTTCACCGACGAGATCTTTTAGAGGTCACGCAGGTGCTAAAAATAAAGGTAAAAAATAAGTAAGTTATGGGAGTTCGTAAAAGAGAAGCAGCAGAAGCTAGAAAAGAAGCAAACAAGAAAGTGGCTTTTGCAAAATTAAATAACTGCCCTACTTCACCTAGAAAAATGCGTTTGGTTGCAGATTTGGTAAGAGGACAGAAGGCGGAAAAAGCTTTAAACATATTGAGATTTAGTCAGAAAGATGCAGCGTCTAAGTTGGAGAAATTACTTCTTTCAGCTATTGCGAATTGGCAAGCGAAAAATCAAGATGCTAGTATAGAGGACGCAGGTTTGTTTGTAAAAGAAATCAGAGTTGACGAAGGTACAATGTTAAAAAGATTACGCCCAGCACCTCAAGGTAGAGCACACAGAATAAGAAAACGTTCTAATCACGTAACAATAGTGCTTGGAGCAATTAATAATAACACACAAAGCAATTAATAAACAGTATGGGACAAAAGACAAATCCAATAGGAAATCGACTTGGGATTATCAGAGGATGGGATTCTAACTGGTATGGTGGTGATGACTACGGAGATAAAATCGCAGAAGACTACAAAATCAGAAAGTATATTCACGCTCGTTTATCAAAAGCTAGTGTATCAAAAATAATAATTGAGCGAACTCATAAACTTGTAACCGTTACTATCACTACAGCTCGTCCAGGTATCATTATCGGTAAAGGAGGGCAAGAGGTAGACAAGTTGAAAGAGGAGCTTAAGAAGATTACAGATAAAGAAATTCAAATCAATATCTTTGAAATCAAACGTCCTGAGCTTGATGCTTATTTGGTGGCTACAAGTATTGCTACTCAAATAGAAGGCAGAATTTCATACAGAAGAGCTATTAAAATGGCTATAGCGGCTGCGATGCGTATGAATGCAGAGGGTATTAAAGTGATGATTTCAGGTCGTTTGAACGGAGCAGAGATGGCTCGTTCAGAACACTTTAAAGAGGGTAGAATTCCTTTGTCTACTTTTAGAGCTGATATTGATTATGCTTTGGCTGAAGCACATACTACTTATGGTAGAATGGGTATCAAGGTTTGGATTATGAAAGGAGAAGTTTATGGAAAAAGAGATTTGTCTCCTCTTGTTGGAATGGATAAAAAACAACAGTCATCAAAATCTTCAAACCAAGGTCAGCAAGGCAGATCGAATAGACCAGCTCGTAAAAGAAAGTAATTATTAAATTAAAAACCGAAAAATGTTACAACCTAGAAGAACAAAATACCGTAAGGTACAGAAAGGAAAAATGAAAGGAATCTCTCAAAGAGGGCATCAACTTTCTAACGGAATGTTTGGTATAAAAGCATTAGATTCAGTTTTTATTACTTCTCGTCAAATAGAGGCAGCTCGTATTGCAGCTACACGTTATATGAAAAGAGAAGGACAATTGTGGATTAAAATTTTTCCAGATAAACCTATAACCAAAAAGCCTTTGGAGGTACGTATGGGTAAAGGTAAAGGTGCTGTTGAATATTGGGTAGCAGTAGTAAAACCAGGAAGAATTATGTTTGAAGTAGGAGGAGTGCCTCTGTCAGTGGCTAAGGAAGCTCTTAGATTGGCTGCACAAAAACTCCCAGTTAAAACTAAATTCGTAATCGCTAGAGATTTCGAAGCATAATTAAAAAATTTATGAAACAATCAGAAATTAAGAATCTATCAGTAGCTGAGTTACAAGATAAACTTGTAGAACTTAGAAAGAATTATACTGAATTAAAGGCAACACATTTAGTATCTCCAATTCAGAATCCGTTACAAATCAGAATGATGAGAAGAACTATTGCACGTGTGGCTACAGAAATTACCAAAAGAGAGATACAATAATTGTAATCTAACAAGATGGAAAAAAGAAATTTAAGAAAAGAGAGAATAGGGGTTGTTACAAGTAACAAAATGGAGAAATCTATTGTTGTTTCTGAAACTAAAAAGGTAAAACACCCTATGTATGGTAAGTTCGTGTTGAAAACAAAGAAATATGTTGCACACGATGAGAAAAATGATTGTAACATTGGTGATACTGTGAGAATAATGGAAACAAGACCTCTAAGTAAAACTAAATGTTGGAGATTAGTAGAAATCATTGAAAGAGCTAAATAATTATGGTACAGCAAGAATCAAGATTAAAGGTAGCAGATAATACTGGTGCAAAAGAGGTACTTACAATCAGAGTACTAGGAGGAACAAAAAGACGTTATGCATCAATTGGTGACAAAATAGTGGTTTCTATTAAAGATGCAGCTCCAAATGGAAACGTTAAGAAAGGAGCTGTATCAACTGCAGTAGTAGTACGTACCAAAAAGGAAGTACGAAGAGCAGATGGTTCGTATATCAGATTTGATGATAATGCATGTGTATTGTTAAATGCAGCAGGAGAAATGAGAGGTACTCGTGTATTTGGTCCTGTGGCTAGAGAACTTCGTGAAAAACAATTCATGAAAATTGTATCATTGGCACCTGAAGTGCTTTAATTTTTATAATGATGGCAAAATTGAAAATAAAAACAGGAGACCTTGTAAGAGTAATTGCTGGTAAAGGTAGGGTAAACAAAACAGAAGGAAAAGTGTTGAAAGTCCTTACTAAAGATAATAAGGTAATTGTTGAAGGATACAACAAAGTGTCTAAACATACTAAACCTACTGCACAAAATCCTCAAGGTGGTATTATTGAAAAAGAAGCACCAGTTCATATCTCAAATGTAGCTTTGGTTGATCCTAAAACTAAACAAACTACAAAAGTAGGATATAAAACAGAAGGTGATAAAAAAGTGAGATTTTCAAAAAAATCTAATCAAGTATTATAACAATGACTTATATACCAAGATTAAAACAGGAATACAAAGACAGAGTAATCTCTGCTTTGAA
>JAUMYH010000091.1 GCA_030528745.1 Bacteroidota bacterium | reverse complement strand
ATATCCCTTTTTTCAAAATTTAAAACTACTTTTTTTATATCGAACTGACGTTAAAGAACTGTTAGGGGATATCAAAAACAAAGGAGGTGCTTATATGTTTAAAACAATAGATTTAAGAGATGGTATAGAAAAATGGTATGTAGGTAAAGCTAAAAATTTATATAAAAGATTGAGACAACATTTAGGTACAGGGAAATTAGACCCTTCAAGATTAGATACTATAAATGTTTTAGCAATTGTCGATGGTAAAAATATTGATTTTTTTAAAGCAGAAGCGGATATAATGGCTGAATTTAAAAAAGTTGGTGAAAAATTAGCTAACAAAATAGAAAGTCCAAAGTGTAAATCATAAGTTATGGAAGATTATATTTTTAATAAAAATTATTTTGGTAGAGACTACAATTTTTGTCAAGTGGATATAAATAAACCTTTTGATAATCAAAATTTTAAAAACAAAGGGGCGGATAGTATTATCGCTTTGATAAATAATGCGGATAATCGGTGTGATGACATTAAAAATATAACTCAATATACTGATTTGAGAGGGTTAAGCATTGAAGGGATATTTGATTCCTTAGATGGTTTGTCAGAATTTAAAAAATTAGAATTTCTTAATATGAATGTGAAATGTAAAAAAGAAATTCCCTTTGGAAGTCTGAAAAATTTATGGTGTATTTATCTGAATTATAATAAAAAAACGGATTTTTCAGTTTTTGATTGTCAGAATTTAGAATACATTTTTATTGATAATTATAAAGAATCAGACGCTTGTCCTTTTGAAAAGTTTAGCAAAGCCAAAAGAATAGGCTTGATGCAGACTCATATTTTGTCGTTTCCTCTTGAAAAAATGCCTCATTTAGAGCATTTTGGAATGGGATACAATGCCAAAATACAAGATATTTCTTGGTTAAATCATCATTCCTTACAATCGCTGTCTATTGCTAATTGTAAGCATATAAAAAATTGGAATACGATTTCTACCTTGAAGCAATTAGAAATTTTAATTATTGAAAATTGTAAAGAAATCCCTTCATTAGATTTTTTGTTGGAATTAAATCAGCTTAAAGAGATTAGATTAATTGGTGATATAAAAATAACGGATAATAAAATCGCAAAAATATTAGAACTCCCTAATTTAAAAAAATTTGTCATTCCTATCAGAAAAGAATACGATTTAACTTTTCAAGAATACACGCAATGGAAAAATAGATGGTAATGTTTCAGATGTGTTGTTAAAATTTTTAACATTTATAAATCAGAACTTTATGTTTTTTGGAAAGTTGTTTGGTAATGTTTCAGATGTGTTGTTAAATTTTTTTAACATCTATAAATCAGGATTTTATGTTTTTTAGAAGGTTATTTTTAAGTGTATAATATGTCATCCAATATAAAAATATAAGTTTTAAACGGCTTTTAAATGCTTTATTTGAGACCTTGTGTTTCAGATGTGTTGTTAAAAAGTTCTTTGAAATACTGAAAAAAAACTGCAAACCGACGACAAATGGTATTATCACTACGACAAAGAGGGCAACCTGACAAACAAGACTCCCTCTCCTTCGGAGAAAGTCTGCGAAAGCAGAGTATGTGAGGGGATGAGGCAATGGACCTTAGGCTCTTGGGCGTATGAGTGGAATGCCAACGGAAGCCTTAAAAAAGTAAAATGCCCTGATGGCAAAGAAGTTACCTTTACGTACGATGCTTTGGGCAGAAGAATAAAGAAAAAATTTAACAACAAAATTGTT
Source organism: Bacteroidota bacterium (assembly GCA_030528745.1). GTDB lineage: Bacteria > Bacteroidota > Bacteroidia > Flavobacteriales > Flavobacteriaceae > Flavobacterium. The sequence continues at coordinate 2,973 of JAUMYH010000091.1, read as the reverse complement.
AGGTATTTATGGGATAATAATGTAATTTTACACGAGTGGGAGTATGATGTAGCGGACGAACCCCAATTGTTAACAAGTGAAATTGGCGAAGTAAGTTTTAATAAACCCGAACCAATAAACAATTTAATTACTTGGGTCTATGAAAATAGAAGTTTTGTACCCATTGGAAAACTTACTGAAAACGAAAGCTTTAGTATTGTTAGCGATTATTTGGGTACGCCTGTACAAGCCTATGACCAAAGTGGAAATTTAATTTGGGAGCGAGAGCTTGATATATACGGACGAGTACGAAAAGAAAAAGGAATTTCTAATTTTGTGCCGTTTAGGTATCAAGGGCAATATTATGATAGCGAGGTAGATTTATGCTATAACCGATTTAGGTATTATGATTGTAACACAGGAACGTACATAAGCCAAGACCCTATCTCCATTTTAGGGGGATTAAATGTTTATTCCTATGCAAAAGATAGTAATAAATTTGTTGATATTTTTGGGTTAGCTATTTGGGATACTTTGGGATTGGATTTTAAAACTTGGTTCGACCAAGCCACAGTATCAGATATAGAAAACAATATCAAAGATGTTACAAGTAAAAGAGGTTTGAGATTTGGAGGAGGAAAGCACGAAATGTTTCCAGTGTCACAAGCTCCAATTGCAAAATCATTTGGGTTTAAAGCGGGAGAACTTGAGAAAATGTCAATAGCAACAGAAAATATTATATTTGTAAATGTTATGGATAGTAATCAGAATGTTATTAATGGGAAACATCATACAAGTTCTGCAAGTTGGCATTTTCACAATCAGTTAATTGAAAAATTGAAAAACATAGACCCAAATATTAAAAATGCAAAATTAGAGGCTAAAAAGATTATAGCACAACACCATAAAAAACATATGAGAATAATTTGTAAATAATAGTGAGATATGAATAAAATTAAAATTTGGATAGGTACTTTCAAAGGAAGTAATGAAGAATATTTAAAATATTTTGATGAAGATGTAGAATGTGGTTTTTGCAAGGATATTGATGAGGAAGAATATGATCCAGACTTTATCGGAATTATACCTTTATCAGAGAAAATAGTTAGTATAGAAGTCTTAGCAAAGGAAACTCCATTAAGTTTCAAAAGTCAAACTATTCTCTTAGAAGATTGTATGAAAATGGGTATTGACCAAGGAAATGCAGTTCTTTTTTATTCAGGGGAAACAAGAGAAATTGAGAAAGGAGAGGAATTTAATCAATTGATATTTATAGGAGAATACGATTTATAAGAATTAGGTAATGTTTTTAGATGTGTTGTTAAAATAAAATGAGAGTTTTTCAATTGTAAGCGATTATTTGGGTACGCCTGTACAAGCCTTTAATGCACAAGGTGAGTTAGTTTGGGAACGTGAGTTAGACATTTACGGCAGGGTACGAAAAGAAAAGGGAACTTCTAATTTTGTGCCATTTAGGTATCAAGGACAATATTATGATGAAGAAATAAATCTTTGTTATAACCGATTTAGGTATTATGATTGTAACACAGGGACTTACATAAGCCAAGACCCTATCTCCATTTTAGGAGGGTTGAACTTGTACAGCTATGTGTTTGACTCTAATAGTTGGGTAGATGTTTTTGGGTTAATACCAGGACTTGGTTTTTTCAAGGAATTAAAATTAGATGGTTTAGGACATCATATTTTTTCAAGATCTTTGGCTAAGCAGTTGGGAATATCTGATTTATCATCAAAGAATTCCTTATCTTGGTTTCCTAATAAGGTTGAAGGCTCTGATATTCTACATTTTAATTTGCATAAGGCATTAGAGGATGCAGGAATACCTTTCAATCCAAAACAAATGCCTTTTGAAGGAAGTATTGATGAAGCCTTTGTCAAAATCAAAGAGGCGTATAAGAATTTTGATGACTTAGGTATTCTAAAAATTCCTAAACAAGATGTTGTAATAGTTGCAAGGAATGTAACACCTTTACAAGCTATCGAAATAATAGAAAAAACATTCAAAAATAATAACATTTGTAAAAAATAAATATGAAAAATAAGATTACAACATATCATTATGGTTTTTTTATTTTCTCAAAATCGCTTTTTGAAACATTCTTAAAAGAGAAGAAAATTCGCAACAAAGATTTGCTTTCTTATTTTGATAAGGAAAAAGAACTTTTCAATGAACTATGTTTAGAAAGAAATATTGTAATTCCAATGATTCGAATAAGCAATTATAATTATCACATATTTGTAAACGAAGAATCTAATTTGGGTAGTAATTGGGAAGAGGTTTATTATTATAAGAATTTTAAAATTAATGTTGGAGATGATGGCTTGTGGATAGCCGCTTTCAGTTTTTTTGAAAATTGGAATAAAAACAAGGATAAGTTTAATACTAAACAATCTTTTATAGGGCAAACAGTCTTATCAGGAATAGACTCCGAACCTATATTTGATAATTTGGCTCTTCATTATGAGGTAGAAAAGGGATTAAAATATATTTGTATCAAAGGACTCAGGAATAGCAAAGCTGACTCTAAAAGATTACAAGATGCCGTAGCTTTCCAATTTGAAATTGGAGATAAAAAAGAAAATGATATAAGTGATGATATTCTTTCTGTCGATTTTAATTTAGATCGGTAATGTTGGTAATGTTTCAGATGTGTTGTTAAAATTTTTAACATCTATAAATCAGGATTTTATGTTTTTTGGAGAAGGAGGAGCAACTCAGGCAATAACAAGTAAGCCTATAAAATTAGATGATATTGTTGATATAAGCACTTGTAAATAAATATAGTATGAAAACACTTCCCCCATTTGCAAATAAGTTGGTAATGTTTCAGATGTGTTGTTAAAATTTTTAACATCTATAAATCAGGATTTTATGTTTTTTGGAGAAGGAGGAGCAACTCAGGCAATAACAAGTAAGCCTATAAAATTAGATGATATTGTTGATATAAGCACTTGTAAATAAATATAGTATGA
>JAUMYH010000013.1 GCA_030528745.1 Bacteroidota bacterium | reverse complement strand
TTATTTTATAAATTTGTGGCATAAAAAATTGCACTTGGGGGTTGAATCTAAGAATACAGATAGAAGCCACAATAATTGTCTAGAAGGGATTTTTTTTTAACTTTGTGGTAATTGTTTTTTAATAAAGATATGGTTTTTAATTCTATTGATTTTGTTATATTTTTGTCAATAGTTTTTGTCGTTTATTGGTATTTCACGAATCAAAATTTAAGATTACAAAATTTATTTCTTCTTACGGTGGGCTACGTCTTTTATGGTTGGTGGGATTGGAGGTTTTTGATATTTATTATGTTTAGTACACTAGTAGATTATACAGCGGGGCGTTTGCTCAAAAATCAAGAAAATGCTACAAAAAGAAAATTGCTTCTGTATATGAGTCTGATAACCAATATAGGAATGCTGTGTTATTTTAAATATTATAATTTTTTTATAGAGAATTTTGTAGAGGCTTTTTCTTTTTTTGGTAGAAAGCCAAACATTACTACTTTGAATATCATTTTGCCTGTTGGTATTAGCTTTTACACTTTCCAAACATTAAGTTACACCATAGATGTATATCAACGTAAATTAGAACCTTCTAGGGATATAGTAGCCTTTGCATCTTATGTTAGTTTTTTTCCACAGTTGGTGGCAGGACCTATAGAGAGAGCCAAGAGTTTATTGCCTCAATTTTATAAAAAAAGAATATTTGACTATTCTAAGGCGGTTGATGGTATGAGGCAAATCTTATGGGGGTTATTTAAGAAAATAGTAATAGCAGACAATTGTGTTCAGTATGTTGATGTTATTTTTGATAACTCAAGTCTTTATTCAGGGAGTGTATTGGTACTAGGAGCTTTGTTATTTGCGTTTCAGATTTATGGTGATTTTTCAGGTTATTCAGATATAGCCATAGGTATCTCTCGTTTATTAGGTTTTAATTTGACCAGAAATTTTCATTTTCCATATTTTTCTAGAGATGTAGCAGAATTTTGGAGAAGGTGGCATATTTCTTTAAGTACATGGTTTAGAGATTATCTTTATATTCCTTTGGGAGGAAGCAGAGGTGGAATTATGATAAAAATCAGAAATACTTTTATTATATTCATAGTTAGCGGTTTTTGGCACGGAGCTAACTGGACTTTTATATTATGGGGGGTACTCAATGCTATTTATTTTTTACCTCTTCTAATATTGAATAAAAATAGAATAAATATAGGGGTAGTAGCTGAAGGGAAGATTTTTCCTAATTTAAGAGAAACCCTACAAATGTTTTTTACTTTCGGACTTATTGTTTTAGCTTGGATATTCTTTCGTGCAGACAATATAGGACATGCTTTTATTTATATATCGAATATTTTTTCTCCTTCGTTATTTACTTTCCCAGAACTTTCACATTTTCCTAAAATAGACAGGCAGATTATTATTTTAGTAATTTTTATTGTCACAGAATGGAACGGAAGAGCTAATGAATTTGCCTTACAGACTCTTGGTCTAAAATGGAAAAGTATATATAGATATCTATTGTATATGCTTATTATTTTATGTTTGTTTTATTTTGGAGGAGAAGAAAAGCAATTTATATACTTTCAATTCTAAAAAATATGAAAAAATTTATTATAAAAACCTCTTTTTTTGTGCTTCCATTTATATTTTTTTATTTTATGAATGAGAAGTTTAGTCAGCAAGGGGAAGGAGACTTAGCAAGGTTAGGAGATTTATATTTTAATCCATCTCCGTATAGTCAGGTCGTGTCTCAATTTGACAAACTTCCCCAAAAATATAAAAAAGTATCTGAACTCAATCTTAATCAGACACATAAGGTGGATGTATTGACAATAGGCGATTCTTTTTCTGAAGGAAACCAATATAAAGGCTATCTTGTCCATAAAGGACTGTCGTTGCTCCATGTAGATAGATTTTTATCAGAGGAAAACCCAATGCAAAATTTAGTAGCTTTCGCCAATTCAGATTTTTTTGATTATATAAAACCTCAATATGTGGTTTTGCAGAATGTAGAGCGGTATGTAATAAAAAGAAATGCAGAATTGGATTTTTCTGCCGAAAAAGATATTGAATCAGTAAAGAACCGTATAAGTGAAAATCTTATTAAAGAAGAAAGAAAAAAAACATCTAAAAGAAAAGTAAGTTTCTTCTCAGATGCTACCATCAGAAAACCCTTGAATAATTTACAATTTTTATTTTTTGTCAAACCTCTTGACTCGGACATCTATAGGTACAGGTCTAATAATAATCAGCTTTTTACCAATAATCCAAAAGAATTATTGTTTTATAAAGAAGATATTGATTTTTTATCAGATAAAAATGATATAGAAAAAATCCAAAATCTCAATGCGAGTTTTAATGAAATAAGTCGATTATTGGCTAAAAAAGGAATTAAATTAATCATTTTGATAGCCCCCGACAAATATGATTTGTACTATCCATATATTAAAAACAAGGATAAGAAGCAACCTGTTTTTTTTAATTTTTTTGATAAATTGGATAAGGAATTTTTATATGTACCATCATATGTTATATTGTCTGATGAAATAAAGAAAAATAAGAAAGATATATATTTCTATGACGACACTCATTGGTCTCCTAATGGGGCTTTGTCTATTTCGGAAGAAATTTATAGAATTATAAAAAATAACACTACTAACCAACAAAAATCAAACGGAGGCTTTTAATGACTTTGGTTTTTTCGTATTTTGGTTTCTGTAGAAACTAAAAATATAAATAGCAAACATAAACATTTAATCGGTCAGTCAATATTAAGACAACTCATGAATTTATACCTAGAAACAAATCTGATTTACTGACTGGTGAATGATTCCAACAAGTATTCAAATCATTTTCCTCGTGGATTGATTTGGAGAACATGCTCTTTGGAGTGCTTAGCCTTTGCGACCCATCGGGTGAAGTATGTAACGAAATGTGGGCTTTGCAGGGAAAAATCAATCATTTGGGAATACAAAACTCGTCTACCAAAAGCACTTTTGGATATGGTTCATGCAATAATTTTTCCGCGAAGTTTACTTTATGCTTATTGAATATTTCAAGCCATTTTTGTAGGTCTTGACGTTTTCAGTTGCGGCGTTGATTAAAATATATCTTATTAGCAATTTAGAATTGTTTTGGATGGTGGAAAATTCTAGAAGAACTACTCCCAACCACCTAAAAGCAAAAATAAATCCGTATGCGTTCAGATGGAGTTATTCTAAAAATAGGAGGAAGTAGCTTTTTCATTGTACAATTAGATTTACTGATTTATAAGGCGTTAAGGCTTGTAATGGTTTTTTTTATTTTATCCGTTTGGTAGTTGAGGTTGATGTTTAATTGCTATTTCAAGTTCTAAAATAATCAAGTACGAAGATATACAAAATATTCATGTGTACTAGTCTTATATGAAAGCGATTTGTTGTGTGTTTTATGTATACATGAAGTATGTTGAAATCAATAAAGTAAATGAGGCTATAATTAAAAGAATGAAAATATTGTTCAAGATAATGATAAAGCAGGATTGTTTTTGTAAATTTGTGGAGTATAAAGATATTGATATGAGGAGCATATTAGTTATATTTATTTTGGTGCTTGTGGGTTGTACAAAACCAGAAGATTCGGTAGCCATCAGTCTGCTTTCTGGGAAATGGCAATTGATAGAGCGTAAACATACCATACTAGGAGAGGTTCAGCAAGACCAATTGGACGCTTGTGAGTTGCAGACGTATTTTGTGTTTAACCAAAGTCAAGCTACGTATTTTCAGTATGAACTTGATGATGAAAATCACTGTAAACAAGAAATTAAGGTTTTTGATTATACCTTGCAGAACGAGGTGTTTACTTTAATGTACAATGGCGAGTTAATGGTTGGGACTTATACAATCACAGGCGATGTATTGTTGTTGCATTTTCTGACAGAAGAAGACAAAACAACGTTGGTGTTGCACAGACACAACTAGCCAGCAAACGAATATAGAGGTTTTTTGAAAAAGTTTTTTAGATAAATTCAGCCTCAAACAGGCTTGTAAAGTATTTTTTGATTTTTTCTTTGACCTCATCAAGCGGAATGGATTCTTGGTTGAGTTCGACGTTGAGCGATGTTACGGCTTTACCTCGAATGCCACAAGGGATAATATTGTCGAAATAACCCAAATCGGTGTTTACATTTAGGGCAAATCCGTGCATAGTAACCCAACGCGAGGCACGTACGCCCAAGGCACAAATTTTACGAGCAAAAGGCGTGTTTACATCAATCCAAACGCCAGTTTCGCCCTTGCTACGTTCGCCTTTAATGCCATAATCGGCAAGAGTAAGAATAAAGGTCTCCTCTAACAGACGCAGGTATTTATGAATATCTGTAAAAAAATTGTCCAAATCCAAAATAGGATACCCTACTATTTGCCCAGGTCCGTGATAGGTAATATCGCCACCGCGATTGATTTTGTAAAACGTAGCTCCTTTGTCGGCTAGTTTCTGATTATCAATCAGTAGGTTTGAGATGTCTCCGCTTTTCCCAAGTGTATAAACGTGTGGATGTTCTACAAACAAGAAGTGATTGGGTGTTATTAAAGGTGTTGCAAGTTCGCGATTGCGTGATTTGATATTGACAATTTCTTGGAATAATTCTTCCTGATAATCCCATACTTTCTTGTAATCTTGAAGTCCTAAGTCCTGTAAGTGGATTTTTTTATTTTTCATAAATAGTACTTTAGTGTTGTGTGTTTTTGTTTACCAAAGGAAGTATCAATAAGGAAATGAGTCCTAAAGAAATGGTGAAAAGTGTTTGGGTAATCCAAACAATCCACCCAAAGGCACTTCCGACAGTAAGGGTTATGTTGTAAAACAATAGGATTTCGGCAACCAAAAAAGGATAAGACCCCAAACCATTATTAGTAAAGGCGATAGCGATGCTCCCAACCACAAAGGTTGTAATTATAGCCTCGGCATTGAGGGTTGCGGTTTCTGGAAATGCAAATACAGCAATCCAAAACATGAGCAGGAAGAAAATCCATATCAGTATGGTCTGAAAGATAAATCGCCATTTTTTTTTCATCTGGATTAAACTTGAAATTCCTTCTCTGAAGCCCGATAATTTGAATTTAAGAAAAGATATAAACCTCCATTTGGAATATTTGTATATTAAAAAAACACAAATAAAAACAGCAAAAGCCACTATTGCAAATAATATAATTTTATCTTTGGGGATATAATCCAAGATAAACTTCTTTACAATGTCGAATTGCATAAAGAAAACCAAGCACATCAATATTCCAAGGCAGAACAAATCGACTATGCGTTCGGCTATTATAGTTCCGAAAGATTTGTCAAAAGGCACGTTGTCGTAATTTTTGAGAACGAGCGACCTTGAAACCTCTCCAGAACGAGGGATAAACATATTCATCAGATAGCTTACATTTACAGCCAAAAACCTATTTTTGAGCGACACTTTGTAGCCTAAGTGTTCGAGCGGATATTTCCATCTGTAAGACCTCAAAAATGAAGCGATAAAACTAAATAATATCGATATGTAGATGTACAGATAATCTGCATTTTTGAGGTACGAACCAATCTCTTGTATTTGTTGAGTGGTAAATTTGTTGTAAGCAAAGATAATAAAGAGTCCGCCTATTAAAAGGGGGATGGTAATGGAGAGTATTTTTTTTAATCTTCGGTTGCTTATCATTTGAGCGTATTGTTTTTTTCGTTCGGAAAGATAATGCAAGGTTTAAATTCTTTCGCTTCTTCAAACGGCATAGTAGCATACGAAATGATGATTATAATATCTCCTTTGGCAACACGCCGTGCTGCAGGGCCGTTGAGTATAATATCTCCTTTGCCAGGAGTTCCTGTTATGACATACGTTTCAAAGCGTTCGCCATTATTGACATTTACGATAGATACCTTTTCACCTTCAATAAGGTTTGCTGCTTCCAACAAATTCTTATCAATAGTAATGCTTCCGATATAATCCAACTCAGCACCTGTTACGGTAACTCGGTGTATTTTTGATTTTAAAACTTCTATATTCATACTGCAAAGATAATTAATAAAATGAAATAGTATCGATAAGACGTATATTTCGTACAAATACGGCTATAAAAGCTCGGTATCGTTTGGTTTTGAGTTTTTTAGAAATTTCGATAAGCGTAGAGCTGTCGGCTATGCTGAAGTATTCCAATTCAAAAAGAGGTTCTTGTTGGAATACTTCTTTTACATATTCGTAGGCTTTGGTGTGGTCGTGTTCTGTGAAAATCTTTTTGGCCTCGAGCAATGTTTGATAAATGATTTTAGCCCTGTCTCTTTCTTCTGGAGTTAGGCGTTCGTTTCGAGAACTCATTGCCAGTCCTGATTCTTCACGCAAAGTAGGACAAACGTGGAGTTTTACACGGATTTGGTGTTTTGAAATGAGTTTTTTGACAATAAGTGTTTGTTGATAATCTTTTTCGCCGAAATAGGTGTTTTTAGGACGGACAATCTCGAAGAGTTTTTTGACAATAGTGCCAACTCCGTCAAAATGTCCTGGTCTGAATTTTCCTTCCATCTGGTGTTCGAGTCCGTCAAAATCAAAAGGTTCGGAAGCGATATTCTGATTGTAAATATCTTCAACGCTAGGGGCGTAGATGATGATGTTTTTATTGACCGATTTGATTTTGGCGGTGTCTTGCTCGAGGTTGCGAGGGTATTTTTCTAAATCTTCTTTGTTGTTGAATTGGGTCGGATTTACAAAAATGCTGATTATGGTGATGTCGTTGTGCTTGACCGATTTCCGAAGTAAAGACAAATGACCTTGGTGCAATGCACCCATAGTAGGCACAAATCCGATGCTAAATCCTTCTTTTCGCAGTGGATTTAGATAATTGTTTAATTCAATTTGGTTTTCAAAAATAAGCATCTTAATTATTTTAGGGTGCAAACTTACTGAATTGATTTATAATTACATTAAATTTTCGTAACTTTGCATGTTTTTATCCAACAAAAGAAAAGCCAAAAGAGAAATGAAAGATAAGAAAGTACTGTATGTTTCTAGTGAGCTAGTTCCGTATCTTGATGAAAATGAGGTTTCTATGTCGTCTTTTAACATATCCAAAACCATTAACGACATAGGGGGGCAGATACGAATTTTTATGCCGTGTTACGGACATATAAACGAAAGAAGACATCAATTGCATGAGGTGATAAGGCTCTCGGGTATGAATTTGGTTGTTAATGATGTGGACATGCCTTTAGTGATTAAGGTAGCCTCGATTCCTAAAGAGCGTATTCAGGTTTATTTTATTGATAACGACGAATATTTTAACAGAAAGGCTGTTTATCAAGATGATGATGGCAAACTTTTTGAGGATAATGATGAAAGGGCTATATTTTTTGCGAAAGGAGTGGTTGAAACCATCAAAAAACTCAATTGGGTGCCAGATATTATTCATGTACACGGCTGGTTATCAAGTCTTTTGCCGATGTACATGAAGCATTACTACTCGAATGATAAGTTTTTTAGTGATACTAAGATTGTAACCTCGGTGTATGGAGAAACCTTTAATGGTACGTTGTCTATGGATTTGAAGGAAAAATTGATGTTTGACAGAATTCCGTCAGACGCGATTTCTGTGTTTGAGAATCCGATTTGTGAAAATGTGATTAAGGCAGCTATTGAAAATTCAGATGCCGTGGTGTTTGGTTCAGATGCTGTGTCAGATAATATTAAGCAGTTTATAGAAAATGTAGGTAAGCCATTTTTGCCATTTGTAGAAAAAGAAGATTTTGCCCAAAAATATATTGATTTTTACAAAAATTACGTTTTATAAAAAATAGATTATTATGAAATTTAGAAATATGATATATAGGTTGTTGTTGGTGGTAGTGGTTTTGTCGGCAATATCGTGTAAGGACGAATACAGTTCGATGGGTTCGGATATTGTTGGTAATCAAAATTTGGCGGTAAATACAACAACTTTAGATGTGGTAGCTTACAATAAACCTACGGGGGCTTTTCAGTCAAATGGGTTGTCAGTGAATCAATTAGGGGTGCTGAACGATCCTGTGTTCGGAAAAACCATAGCCAGTTATGTAACTCAGTTGAAATTTCCGACCGCGGCAAACCCTGTAGCGAATATAGAAAATGCAACAGTGCTTAAGGTGGAACTCACCGTTCCGTATTTTAGTACGCATCAAGAAACAGAGCAAGATGGTACACGTAAGTTCAAACTCGATTCGCTTATTACTGATACTGAAGCAAAAATCCGATTAAATGTATACGAGTCGGGCTATTATCTTAACGATTTTGATCCAAATACCAATTTTGAAGATGCTCAAAAGTATTATACCGATTTGTATGATGTGATAAACGCCAATAAGGTAGGTAATAGGTTAAATAATGCTACAGAAGTAGCTCAAAATGACGCCTTCTTTTTTGACAAAGCAGAACATTTGATTTACGAAACCAACAATCAAGGTGTTGAGGTTGTTAAAGAGCGTATCGATCCACAGATGAAGCTCGAGTTGGATAAAGATTTTTTTCAACAAAAAATCTTTAATGCTCCTGCAGGACAAATGGATTCTAACAATAATTTCCACAATTATTTTAAAGGATTGTTTTTTCAGGTTGAAGATTTAGGATTGGGTTCGCATTTGGCGATGCTTGACTTTTCTAAAGGGAAAATCACAATTCATTACAATACGCCAAGTATGAGTTCAGGAACCACAGGTACGGTGGTATTTAATTTTGGCGGTAATTCGGCTATGCTTATACAGAGTCATCCTTCTACAGCTTATGCAAACGCTCTTGTTCAATTGGATAGCATTTCAGGAAATGCCAATTTGTACGTAAAGGGCGGAGAGGGTTCAGCCATATACGTAGATTTATTTAAAGGAGAAGATGCTGATAATAATGGCTTTTCGGACGTCTTGGATCAATTAAGAACACAGGCACAAACCGAAAATTGGTTAATTAATGAGGCGAATTTGGTGTTCTATGTAAATCAAGATTTATACACCAACACGTATTTCCCTCACCGAATTTTTATCCATGATACCAAAACCCATTTGCCTTTGATGGATTATTATTCGGACAATAGCAGGGCTGTAGGAAAACCTAAATTTGATAAATTTTATCATAGCGGAATAGTGTTTAAACAGGATAACAAACCTTATAAATACACCATTCGGATTACCAAACACATTCAGGCTTTGCTTAAAAATAACGACACAAAAAATAACAAGTTGGGAATTACCATTACTGAAAATATAGGTATGATAAGTATGGGAGTGCTAAAAAATAATGAAAATGCCTCAAATGCCAATCCGTATAAGTTTTTGCCAATAACTTCAGTAATGTCGCCACTTGGAATGGTATTTTACGGAAATAATGTGCAGAATCAGGATAAAAAATTAAAATTAGAAATACAATATACAAAACCTTAAAGAGAAATTATGTGTGGAATAGTAGGTTATATAGGGTCAAGACAAGCCTACCCTATAGTGATTAAAGGATTAGAACGGTTAGAATACAGAGGTTATGATAGTGCTGGAGTGATGCTTTATAACGATGGATGTATTAATCTGTCTAAAACAAAAGGAAAAGTATCAGACCTTAAAGAAAAGGCAGAAAAATCCATTTCTGTAGAGGGCAGTATAGGAATAGGACATACTCGATGGGCTACTCATGGAGTGCCAAACGATGTAAACTCGCACCCTCATTATTCTAATTCAGGCAATTTGGTGATAGTACATAATGGTATTATTGAAAATTATGAGGTTATCAAAAAAGAATTGATACAAAGAGGATATACATTTCAATCCGATACCGATACGGAGGTGTTGGTAAACTTGATTGAGGAAGTTCAGAAGAAAGATAATTTGAAATTAGGCAAGGCGGTTCAAATAGCTCTGAATCAGGTTGTTGGTGCGTATGCGATAGTGGTTTTTGACAAGAACAAACCTAACGAAATTGTAGCAGCCCGATTGGGAAGTCCTTTGGCTATAGGTATAGGAGAAGGAGAGTATTTTGTAGCCTCTGACGCTTCGCCATTTATTGAATATACCTCTAATGCCATTTATTTAGAAGACGAAGAAATGGCGGTGATACGTTTGCATAAACCTCTTAAAATTCGTAAAATAAAAGACGATTCGTTGGTAGATAGGTATATTCAGGAGTTACAACTCAATTTGGAGCAGATCGAAAAAGGAGGGTACGACCACTTTATGCTTAAAGAAATATACGAGCAACCGAGTGTAATCAAAGATACCTATAGAGGGCGACTGTTGTCTGAAGAAGGTATTATAAAAATGGCAGGAGTAGAGGATAATATAGAACGCTTTCTGAATGCCGACAGAATTATCATTCTGGCGTGTGGAACGTCTTGGCATGCAGGATTGGTAGCCGAATATATTATAGAAGAATTTGCACGTATTCCAGTGGAAGTGGAGTATGCTTCGGAATTTAGGTATCGCAACCCTATTATAAATAAAAAAGATGTAATCATTGCAATTTCACAATCAGGAGAAACAGCCGATACTTTGGCTGCTATTAAATTAGCTAAAAAAGAGGGTGCGTTTGTATTTGGAGTGTGTAATGTGGTAGGTTCGTCAATATCGAGAGAAACCCACGCGGGGGCGTACACTCACGCAGGGCCAGAGATAGGTGTGGCATCTACAAAGGCCTTTACCACTCAGATTACAGTATTGACTTTGATTGCATTACGATTGGCAAAAGCCAAAGGAACGTTGTCTAATTCAGACTATCATAGATACTTACAAGAATTGGAATTGATACCTGAAAAGGTAGAAGAGACACTGAAATCGGCTTCTATAGTGAAAGAGGTAGCTCAAGTGTACAAAGATGCAGCTAATTGTTTGTATTTAGGTAGAGGATATAATTTCCCAGTGGCATTAGAGGGGGCTCTTAAACTAAAAGAAATTTCGTATATACATGCCGAGGGTTATCCAGCTGCAGAAATGAAACACGGACCAATAGCCCTGATAGATGAGCAAATGCCAGTGGTGGTTATAGCTCCTAAACAGGAACATTACGACAAGATAGTGAGTAATATTCAAGAAATTAAATCTAGAAAAGGAAAAATAATAGCTGTGATAACCAAAGGGGATACGCATATTGGTTCGTTGGCAGATCATGTAATAGAGATTCCGACCGTGTCAGACGCTTTATCTCCAATTATTACCACTATTCCATTGCAATTGTTGTCGTATTATATTGCAGTGTTGAGAGGTGCTAACGTAGATCAACCGCGAAATCTGGCCAAATCAGTAACAGTGGAGTAATTGTAGAACGATGATATATCTTGAAAAGGCTGTCCTGTGGGCAGTCTTTTTTTATGATTACTCTTGTAAAAGAAGTATTTATTTGAATATTTGTGGTGTTTTCGTCTGTTATAGGATTGCATAAATAGGTATATCGTTTGAAATTTCCCTCAAAATAAGGATTGGTTTGTTAAGTCTAAAAAGGGGAAAATTAGCAAATATTGGTCAATTAATTTTTAGGAAAAATTTATTTCATTAAAAAAAGGCTGACACCTCAAAGAATATGTCAGCCTTCAGAATTATGAAAAGAATGTTATTTTAATTTTTTACGAACTTCTACTTCTTGGAATGCTTCAATAATATCGTATTCCTTGATGTCGTTGTAATTTTTGATTTGCATACCACAATCGTATCCTTTGCTTACTTCTTTCACGTCATCTTTAAAGCGTTTTAGAGCGGCGAGTTCGCCTGTATAGATAATAACACCTTCTCGAATGAGGCGGATTTTGGAGTTGCGGAATATCTTACCATCAGTTACCATACAACCAGCAATAGTTCCGACTTTCGATATTTTGAACAGTTCTCTAATCTCGGCAGTTCCAGTTACTTCTTCGCGTAGTTCAGGCGAAAGCATTCCTTCCATAGCATCTTTAAGGTCGTCAATAGCATCGTAAATGATAGAGTAGTTACGGATGTCAATTTCTTCTTTTTCGGCCAATGTTTTAGCATTTGCCATAGGTCTGACGTTGAATCCGATGATGATGGCATCAGATGCCGATGCAAGAAGTACATCACTTTCGGTTATAGCTCCTACGCCTTTGTGGATAATATTTATTTGAATTTCATCAGTCGAAAGTTTAGAGAATGAATCCGATAGAGCTTCTACTGATCCGTCTACGTCTCCTTTGACAATAACGTTTAATTCTTTGAATTGTCCTAGTGCAATACGTCTGCCTATTTCGGCCAGAGTGATATGTCGTTGCGTACGTACCGACTGCTCTCTAAGCAATTGCGTACGTTTGGCCGCGATGCTTTTAGCTTCTCTTTCGTCTTCAAAAACATTAAATTTATCTCCAGCTCCAGGAGCTCCATCGAGTCCGAGTACTGATATTGGTGTAGATGGTTTGGCTTCTTTTACGGATTTTCCACGTTCATCGTGCATAGCACGTACTTTTCCGTGATTTTTTCCAGCAAGGAGATAGTCGCCCACACGCAACGTTCCACTTTGTACCAATACTGTTGCCACGTATCCTCTACCTTTGTCGAGGAATGCCTCTACTACTGTACCTGAAGCGGCTTTGTTAGGATTGGCTTTTAATTCTAACATTTCAGCCTCTACCAATACTTTTTCGAGTAGTTCCTTCATACCAATACCTTGCTTTGCAGAAACGTCTTGTGATTGGATTTTACCACCCCATTCTTCGACAAGTAAGTTCATTCCAGCAAGTCGTTCTTTAATTTTATCAGGGTTGGCAGTAGGTTTGTCTATTTTGTTAATAGCAAAAATGATAGGCACTCCAGCTGCTTGTGCGTGAGCAATAGCCTCTTTGGTTTGTGGCATGATGTCGTCATCGGCAGCTACAACAATAATTGCAATATCAGTTACCTGAGCACCTCTGGCTCTCATAGCGGTAAAGGCTTCGTGTCCAGGAGTATCCAAGAAAGTAATGCGTTGTCCATTGTCGAGTTTTACCGAATAAGCTCCGATGTGTTGGGTAATACCTCCACTTTCACCAGCTATTACGTTGGTTTTGCGAATGTAATCAAGCAAGGATGTCTTTCCGTGGTCTACGTGTCCCATTACGGTTACAATTGGGGCACGAGTTACCAAATCATCAGGATTGTCTTCTTTTTCGACTATAGCCTCTTCAATATCGGCGGTAGTAAATTCTACTTCGAATCCAAATTCTTCGGCAACTATGGCAAGTGTTTCGGCATCAAGGCGTTGATTCATAGTTACCATAATACCTAATGACATACAAGCTCCAATGATTTTGGTAATAGGTACGTCCATCATAGTAGCCACTTCGCCTACGGTAATAAACTCAGTAACTTTGAGTTTTTTGTTTTCTTCGTCTTGCTGTCTTAACTCATCATCAAGTCGTTGGCGGTGCGTATCTCTTTTTTCTCTACGATATTTGGCTGCTTTAGACTTGTTTCCTTTGCCTTGTAGTTTTTCGAGCGTCTCTTGGATTTGTTTTTTAACATCTTCTTCCGATGGCTCTACACGCACCACAGGTTGGCGTTTGTTTTTTGGTTCGTTTTTCTTGTTGGCTTGTTGATTGTGAGCGATATTTGGTTTTGTAGGCGTTTGAATACGCTTACGTTTTTGTTTATTCGATTTGTCATCGCCCTCTTTTTTAGTGTCTTTTCTGAAATCCTTTTTATCTTCTTTCTTTTTAGGAGATTTTTCGAACTGAGAAAGATCTATTTTCTGTCCAGTAAAGGTTGCACCGCTGAGTTTTTGATATTTTGTTTCTATCTTATCTTCACTTGTTTTTTCTTCAGACGGAGTCTCTACAAGGTCATCGTTGGTATCGGTGTTGTTTTCTACATCTGAATTGGTTTGTGTATCAACCTCAGGCGTAGTGTCTTCTTTTTTTGATACAGGTTCAACTATAATAGGCTCATTGTCTGTTGGAATTTCCACAGGAACCTCTTCAACTGGAGTTTCTACTACAGCCTCTGCTTTAGCTTCTTCTTCAACTGGAGTCGGTTCAATTATAGTGGGTTTGGTTTTCTTAGGATTAAGATCTATAACGCCAACAGTTTTAGGTTTGCTTAATGTAGCTTTGGCTTTAATTATCTCATTTTTTTGAATTTCTTCTAGACGTTTTTGCTCTTCTTTTTCTCTTTCGAGTTTAAGAGCCTCTTTTTCTTTGCGTTTTTCTTCTCCAATTTCTATAGACGCTTCTTTCTTTTCTTTGTCATCGGCAAAGTTGTTGTATAAAATATCATACACATTAGCGTTAATTTTGGCATTTGGATTTGATTCTATATCAATCCCTTGTTCTTTGAGATAATCCACGGCTCTTTCCAAAGAAATATTAAATTCCTTTAGTACTCTATTTAATCTTGTTGGCTTTTTTTCAGACATATAATCCTTTTTATAGTTTTTAACCGTTACGTGTTTTTAATTTGTTAATAATATCGTTACTCTTCGAATTCTTCTTTTAAGATTCGTATAACCTCTCTGATGGTTTCTTCCTCGAGGTCGGTTCTTCGGACTAAATCCGTTATGTCGTGTTTCAGAACGCTGCGAGCGGTGTCCAGACCTATTTTGGCAAATTCGTCTATAATCCACCCATCGATTTCGTCTGAGAACTCGTTCAATTCTACATCGTCTTCGTCTTGTGCGGCTCCTTCTCGGATAACATCAAGTTCGTATCCTGTAAGCTGACTTGCCAAACGGATATTTTGCCCAGCTTTACCGATGGCTTTTGACACTTCTTCTAATTTTAAAAATACTTCAGCCTTCTTGTCTTCTTCAGAAATTTTTACAGTTGTAACCTTAGCAGGAGAAAGTGCTCGGGTGATGTACAATTGCGTATTGGTTGTATAGTTGATTACATCAATGTTTTCGTTGCCAAGTTCGCGTACAATTCCGTGAATGCGATTCCCTTTCATACCAACACAAGCACCTACAGGATCGATGCGGTCATCGTAAGAATCCACGGCAACTTTCGCCTTTTCTCCAGGTATACGTACTACTTTTTTGATGTTAATCAGTCCGTCAAATATCTCTGGAATTTCTTGTTCAAAAAGTTTTTCGAGAAACTTGTTTGAAGTACGAGACATTATAATCTGAGGTTTGTTTCCTTTAAGCTCTACGCTATCAATAATTCCTTTTACGTTGTCGCCTTTTCTGAAAAAGTCAGAAGGAATTTGTTTGTCTTTTGGCAGTACAATCTCGTTGCCTTCGTCATCTAGAAGGATGATGGCTTTGTGTCGTACATGGTGTACTTCGGCAGTATAAATTTCGCCAACCAAATCTTTGAATTGTTTGTAGAGGTTGGTGTTGTCGTGTTCGTGAATTTTTGAAATGAGATTTTGTCTAAGGGCAAGAATAGATCTGCGTCCAAGGTCGATGAGTTTTACCTCTTCGGTAACTTCTTCACCAACTTCAAAATCGGGTTCGATTTTTCGAGCCTCAGATAGCGTAATTTGTTCGTTTTCGTCTTCTAGGTCATCATCTTCAACAATCTCTCTACGTCTCCAGATTTCCATATCACCTTTGTCAGGATTTATGATGATGTCAAAATTATCATCCGACCCATACTTTTTTTTGAGAGCTGTACGGAATACCTCTTCCAAAATAGCCATAAGGGTTTCGCGGTTGATAAGTTTATCGTCTTTAAATTCAGAGAAAGACTCTATAAGTGCTATATTTTCCATTACAATTTAATTTCTTTTTAAAATACAATAATCACTTTTGCTTCTTTGATGTCGGTGTAGGCAAATTCCTTGCTGTGCTTTACGGTTTCTTTGCCTTTACCTATTTTTTTAGGTTCTCTTGAAAGCCATTCGATGCAGAAATTGTCTTGGTTAGCTGCGGTTAGTTCGCCTTCAAATTGTTCGCCAGAGGTGGTTTTGACCTCTAGTGTACGTCCAATATTTTTGACGTATTGTCTGTGTAATTTTAGAGGTGAGGTAGCTCCTGCCGAAGCAACTTCCAAAGAAAAGTCCTCTTCCTCTCTGTCCAAATTGTGTTCAATAGCTCTAGATATATTGATGCAATCTTGAAGGGTAACTCCGTTGTCGCCATCAATGGTAACGTTAATCTTGTTTTGGTCGGATATTGACAAATCAATCAAAAACAGATTTGGATTATCCGCTAAAGCATTTTGAAGTAAATGGTTAACTTTATCTTTAATCATTCGTTAAAATAATATTATGAAAAGAGGCACGATATACGTGCCTCACATCTCTTTTTGTACTTTTATGGTGCAAATGTAGGTAAAAAAGTAGTATAAAACAAGATAATAATTGTTTTTTTGTTGATAGTTAAGAAATTGACGTTTATTTAGAGTTAAAAGTTTGGGAGTATAACGATAAAAAATGTATTTTTGCTAAACTGTAAAATACATTAAGAAATTGTAAAGGCAATGAATATAAATGACGCACAATTGGCTGTTGATGAATGGATTAAGGAACATGGTGTAAGGTATTTTAATGAGCTTACCAATATGGCACAGCTTACAGAAGAGGTGGGCGAAGTGGCTAGGATTATAGCTCGTAGGTATGGAGAACAGTCCGAAAAAGAGAGTGATAAGGCGAAGGATTTGGGCGAAGAGTTGGCAGATGTGGTGTTTGTAGTGTTGTGTTTGGCAAACCAGACAGGAGTCAATTTGCAAGAGGCTTTTGATAAAAAATTAGCGTTAAAAACCAAACGCGATCACGATAGGCATCAGAATAATCAAAAACTTAAATGAGAGTACTTCGGAACATATTTGAGTATAACAATACCCAGCCAACTGTACTTACTATAGGAGCTTTTGACGGTGTGCATTTAGGGCATCAGAAGATATTGACAGGATTGAAGCGGTGTGCTGTTGAAAAAAAAATAGCAACGGTGGTTTTGTCTTTTTTTCCACATCCACGCAAGGTTGTGCAGAATAATCTGAATATGGGGTTGCTCAATTCTATATCAGAGAAAGAAAAATTGATAGAGCGTCAAGGAATTGATTTTTTGATTATACATCCTTTTGATGAATATTTTGCCCAAATTACTCCCGAGGATTTTGTAAAAGAAGTTTTGGTAAAAACGCTTAATGTTCAGAAGATTATAATTGGCTATGACCACAGATTCGGAAAAGATAGAGCCGCAGGTATTCAGGAATTGAGGTTTTTTGGTCAAAAATATGGTTTTGAGGTGGAAGAAATTGGGGTTAAGGAAGTCGATACGGTATCGGTGAGTTCTACCAAAATTCGCAAGGCACTTCAAGAGGGCAATATAAAGGAGGCAAATCAATTTTTAGGATATGCTTATGGATTCGATGCTCAGGTTGTAAGGGGCAATCAGTTGGGTAGAACCATTGGTTTTCCGACTGCCAATCTTGAGCCACTTGACAAGGATAAAATCATTCCATTTACAGGAGTTTATATCGTGAAAGTGTTGTTGCGAGGGGAGGTTTACAAAGGAATGATGAATATAGGTAACAGGCCTACAATAGAGGGCGATAAACTTACTTACGAGGTTCATATACTGGATTTTGAAGAGGATATATACGATTGTGAGGTTAGGGTTGAATTTGAGCAACGCATTAGAAATGAACAAAAGTTTGAGTCGTTAGATCATCTTAAATTACAGTTGCATCAGGATTTAGAGCAAACTAAAGCATATACCATTTATGTTTAGAAGGATAGATAATGCACCGCTTATCGTATTCCGAATATTTTTTGGACTTTTGTTGGCATTGGAATCGTTTGGTTCGATACTTACAGGTTGGGTGTACGATGTGTTTGTAGAGCCAGAATTGCATTTTCAACATATTGGATTTGAATGGCTTGTGCCGTTGTCAGGAGTGGGAATGTATGTGTATTATTGTCTGATGGGGGTACTAGGGGTTATGGTGATGCTTGGATACAGATACAGAGCTTCGTTAGGTTTGTTTACTTTGATGTGGATTGGGGTGTATTTGATGCAAAAATCAGCCTATAATAATCATTACTATATGTTGATTTTGGTGTGTTTGATAATGCTTTTTTTACCAGCTAACAAATACGCCTCTGTAGATGTTCGCAAAAATCCAAGTATACGCTCGTTAGATATGCCTATTTGGTGTAGTTGGGTGATGATATTGCAGTTGGCAATAGTTTATTTCTATGCTACATGGCATAAATTTTATCCTGATTGGCTCAACGGGACTTTTACAGGATTGCTTTTTAGTGGTAGATTTCCAGATACTATGGTAGGCGAATTGTTTATGCAAAAGTGGTTTCATCTTTTCATAGCCTATATGGGAATTGTTTTTGACGCTCTTGTTGTGCCGTTGTTATTGTGGAGAAAAACTCGAAATTGGGCGTTGTTGGCATCATTGATATTCCACTTGTTCAATTCTATAGTGTTGCAAATCGGAATTTTTCCGTATTTTGCTTTGAGTTTTTCCGTGTTTTTTTACAACCCAGATACAATTCGCGATATATTTTTAAGAAAAAAAACAAAAGTAGCACATTTTCAGTATAAAAAAGAGGGAATGCACGTAATAAAATTCTTCTTTGTGCCATTTTTTATCATACAAACGTTATTGCCGTTGAGGCATTATCTGATACAAGGCGATGTGCTTTGGACAGACGAAGGGCATCGGCTTAGTTGGAGAATGATGCTCAGAGCCAGAGATGGTTTTGTGTCATTTACCGTTTTAGACAAAAAAACAAAGGAAAAATTGCACTATAATATATATCAAAAAATAAAAGGGAAACAACTTAGGTTAGTGTCGTCTCAATCAGATGGGATTTGGCAAATGGCACAACACATCAAACGTGAATATGCTAAGCAGGGTAAAGAAGTGGAGGTGTATGCCAAGGCAATGGTTTCGGTAAATGGACACCCTCATAGGCTTTATACCGACCCAGAGGTAGACCTCGCGGCTGTAGATTGGAGGTATTTTAGGCATAGTAATTGGGTAAAATTGTATAACGAATAATATAGATTTAGATAAAATGAAATTTCCGCAAACGTACACATTAAAGCAAATAGCAGCAATTATTGAAGCAGATTTTGTAGGACAGGAAGACTTCCCTGTATTGGGAATGAATGAAATACACGTAGTAGAGCCAGGCGATATTGTATTTGTTGATCATCCGAAATATTACGATAAGGCTCTTGAATCGAAGGCTACTGTTGTATTGATAAATAGAAGAGTAGGAGTCCCTCAAAATAAGGCATTATTGATTTCAGACGATCCATTTAGAGATTTTAATAAATTGGCAAATTATTTTAAACCATTCCAAAAGGCAACATCTCCAATAAGTCAGACCGCTATCGTTGGTGAGGGTACTCTGATTCAGCCCAATGTTTTTATAGGAAATAGCGTTGTAATAGGCAAAAATTGTCTCATTCATTCCAATGTAACAATTAATGATGGTTGTGTGATAGGCGATAATGTGATTATTCATTCGGGTACTGTGCTGGGGGCAGATGCTTTTTATTACAAAAAACGCTCGGAAGGCTTCGATAAATTGCTTTCGTCTGGAAGGGTAGTGATAGAGGATAATGTGGAGCTTGGAGCCTTGTGTACCATAGACAGAGGTGTTAGCGCAGATACAACAATCAAACAAGGAACCAAAATAGACAATCAGGTACATATAGGGCATGATACCGTAATAGGTCAGCAGTGTCTGATTGCCTCTCAGACAGGAATTGCTGGGTGTGTAGTGGTTGAAGATGAGGTGGTTATATGGGGGCAAGTGGGAATTACAAGTAGTGTAACCATAGGTGCTAAGGCGGTAATATTAGCACAAAGTGGCGTAACAAAATCATTAGAAGCAGGAAAGACCTACTTTGGAAGTCCTGCTGTTGAATCGAGACAAAAATACAAGGAAATGGCACAGATAAGAAGGATACCTGAAATAATAGACCAAATCAATAAAAAATGATAGAATACATAGGATATTTGGCTTCGGTGTTTATAGTGCTAAGTTTTGTGTTCAAGAACCTTATGATAGTGAGGCTTGTAAATTTGCTAGGTTGTATATGTTTTGTGATTTACGCATTGTATATAACAGAATCCATCTTATATCCTGTACTTATACCAAATTTAATTTTAGCATTTATTCAAATAGGATTTTTAATTAATGGCTATTTCAAAAAGAATTATGAATAATAAATTGATATTGTTTTTGTTAATACTCTTCTGTCAAGGAGGTTATACCCAAGAAAAGCGTTTTCAGCAAAAAGCATCATACAGAATGGAAGTTGATGTAGATGTGAAAACCTATAAATATAAAGGCACTCAAGAAATTGTTTATCAGAACAATTCTTCAGATACATTGTACAGGGTGTTTTATCATTTGTATAACAATGCCTTTCAGCCAGGTAGCGAAATGGACGTAAGATTACAGACTATTGCCGACCCTGATAAGAGAATGACCAAAACATTTACCAAAGATAATAATAAGGTAGCTCAAAGCAGAATCAGTACGCTTACACAGGAACAGATTGGCTATCATAAAATTACCAATTTTAAACAAAACGGACAACCTTGTAAGCTATATATTGATGGTACAGTGATGGAAGTTACACTGGCAACTCCAATTGTGCCAAATAGTTCCGCAACATTGAGTTTGGAGTTTGATTCTCAATTGCCAGAGCAAATTCGCAGGTCAGGACGAAATTCGGCGGAAGGAGTGGCGTTGTCAATGACACAATGGTATCCTAAGTTGGCTGAATACGATTTTGAGGGTTGGCATACAGACCCATATATAGCCAGAGAGTTCCATGGGGTGTTTGCAGATTTTGACGTAAAAATTACTATTGATAAAAAATACACTGTAGGAGGTACAGGGTATTTGCAAAACAAGAATCAAATAGGGCATGGTTATCAAGATGAGGGAGTTGAGGTCAAGATTCCTAAAAAGCAAAAGAAATTAACATGGCATTTTGTGGCTCATGATGTTCATGATTTTGCTTGGGCTGCCGATGATGAATATTTACACGATATATTAATTGGAGAAAATGGGGTGGAGTTGCATTTTTTGTATAAAAATAATCCAGAAATTATTGATAATTGGAAAAAATTACAACCCAAAACAAATGATTTGTTGCGTTTTTTTAACACGCATATAGGCACGTATCCGTATAAGCAATATTCAGTAATACAAGGAGGTGATGGCGGTATGGAATACGCAATGTGTACCCTAATTACAGGACACCGAAGTCTGGCAAGTTTGATAGGAGTAACAGCCCACGAATTGGCTCACGTATGGTTTCAAGGGATTTTAGCCTTTAACGAATCGAAACACTATTGGATGGACGAGGGGTTTACGACCTATATATCTGATCTGGCGGTGAGTAGCATTATGGATAAAAAACTTCAGGAAGATGAAAATCCTTTTCAGACTACATACAATAGTTATTATCTGATGGTAGCGAGTCAGAAAGAGCAACCGCTTACCACTCACGCCGATAGATTTGAGTTAAACAGAATACATTCGATAGCGGCTTATTCCAAAGGAGCAATGTTTCTGACGCAATTGGGTTATTTGGTAGGTGAGGACAATTTGTCGAAAATATTAAAAAGATTTTATGATGAGTACAAATTTACGCACCCAAATCCGAACGATTTTAAGCGTGTAGCTGAAAAGGTAAGCGGAGCAGTGCTTGATTGGTATCTGGTCGATTGGACACAAACCACCAATACTATAGATTATGGTATTAAGGAAGTGAAAGAAAATCAGAATACAACTGCCATAACCTTAGAGCGTATTGGACTGATGCCGATGCCTATACAGATAGAGGTCGAAACAAACGATGGTGCAAAAAGCTATTATTACATACCGCTAAATTTGATGCGTTATACGAAAACAGATTTTTCAGGAGTGCAATATCAGACCTTGCCCCGATGGACATGGGCACATCCTACTTATACTTTTGAGTTGAATATATCGAAAAAAGATATTAAAAGTATCAATATAAATCCGACCAAATTGATGGCAGACATTAATTCGGACAATGATATATTTCAATCCAAATAGGGAATATGTTGATAATAATTACAAAAAAACAAAACCTAATGGTTAATAAAAGAGAGTTTTTTGTAAAAATCTTTTTTTAATTAAAAAATTTAGTAATTTTGTTCCAAGTTTAAAAAATATATTATAGAAATGGGATTTATATCAGAATTTAAAGAGTTTGCGGTAAAAGGAAATGTAGTTGACATGGCTGTCGGTGTAATCATTGGTGGAGCTTTCGGTAAAATCGTGAGTTCGCTTATTGATGATGTTATTACTCCGTTGTTGTTAAATCCAGTGTTAGAACGAGCTGGATTAAGCAGAGTAGAGGAGTTGACAATATTCGGAGGTGTAAAGTACGGAATGTTTTTGTCAGCTGTAATTAACTTTTTACTTATTGCTTTTGTTTTGTTTATGTTGATTAAAGGGTTAAACAAAATGAAGAAAGAACAAGCTCCTGCACCAGAAGCTCCTGCAGGACCAACTCAAGAAGAGTTATTGGCAGAAATCAGAGATTTGTTGAAAAAATAATTTTCAGCTTTACAAGTTTAAGGATTAAAAATGAATCGGTTTAGAGTTTCTCTAGACCGATTTTTATTTGCCTTGAATTTGATGTTGTAATTGTCTGTTGTAAGGGAAATGTCGTTGGGGTTTATTGTTCAGTTTTGATTAAGATTCCAGCTTCTAATAGTAATTTTTCGAATATTTGGTCTGTTATATTTTGGTTATCTGTCGAACAGATTTCCAAACTTAATGTAGTAAAATGATATTCTGGATTAATTTTTACACTATCAGAAAAGGTGATGAATTGGTTCAAATTTATAGTTTTGACATTGTTTAATTTCTTGTGGTTTGGTGTTGAAATAACCTTTTGATATGAGGAGGTCAATATCGGCTCTATATTCCATTCAATGGTGTAGTTGTCTATACTATGTTTTTGGGGAGTAGTATCTACAAAATGTAATGAAGCAACAAAAATACCTATTAGAATAGCGTTGTGTAGGAGGTGAATCAACATAGCGTGTAAAATACTGTAATTAAGTACAACCCAATTAAGTATAAACGCCATTCCTATATGTGAAAGCATAACTAAAGGATAGACCCAATAAGAAGAGAAACCTCCCAATATGTTGTGTGCTAGAGCAAATAATAATGCGTTAAGAACATAGATAAGTACATAGGGAGTTTTGGGTGTAAAATATAAAATAAGATAAAGCAAATAGAGAGCAAATAAATAGTATTTACCAAGTATAACTATGTATAGAGGGATTCCTATAAAACTCAATATTTTCAGAGTCTTACTTGTTGTGAATACACCTCTGAAGGCAATTTCTTCAAAAATGGGGGCTATCAAAATAGTAGCAATAATGAGAATGTAAATATTACTAAAAAAATCATTAGGTGTGTGTGCTGTGTCGATAAAAAAAAGAGGAAAACGCATCATCACAAGTCCAATTCCGATAATCAAAAGATAATTATTTTTAGTCTTTCTCAGAAGTTTTTCAGACTGTGTTATCATTTTATTATTCATAATTATTAGGTTTGATGTTTTTTGAATTAAATAGGGAGGGAGAGTAGAGAAAATATTAATTGTTAGTTATGTGTCGTCAAAAAGGAGTGTACACTAACACAAAAAAAGCAAAGGAGGAATATTATTCCTCCCTATTATGAATTATTTTTACAATATTTTTATATACAACCTATATTACACGTAGTAGAAAATCAACCAGTACTGAACTCCATAAAAGGGCGTGTTCCTTGCGGACAATTTAAACTCTGAAAAGCCTGTCTGCATTCAGATAAAGCACTCTCATCATCCCAAAGCATAGACACTACTGCTCTTACAACAGTTTTAATGATTCCTGAGGGTTTTTCAATTGAAAGTGTGTAATCAGATACCGTTATAGTATGTCTGTAAACTTTATTGTTAAAAGCTATGTTGTAGGACAAGGTGTTACCTTTCCGAACAATGTTAGAAATGGTTATTTCCTCATTAGAAATGTTGTGTTTTACTATTATTGTCCCATTAATTTCAGAATTGTCCTTCACAATAACATCTTTTTCATTGTGAAGGAAATAGCCTACCAATTTGTTGTTTACTCTTTTTTCAATTACCCCTTCTTCTTTGATTGCATAGCTTGTGTTTCCTTTGGATATGCTGTTGACAAAGATTTTAGAGGTAGTGTTAATATCACTTTTAACAGGAATATCATCATTATTACATGAAGTAAACGCAGAAGTGTTTAAAAAAAACAATAAAAGAACCGAGGATAAATTTATAAAAAAAGATTGTTTTTTTATCATTTTACCCAAGTTTAATTTTAATGCCTTTTATAAATAAGCTATTATTTATTGTATCTAGCGTATTTGTTTTTGAATTTGTCAATACGACCTGCAGTATCTACCAGTTTAGACTTGCCAGTATAATAAGGGTGCGATGTTCTAGAAATCTCCATTTTGAATACCGGATATTCAACTCCGTCAACTTCAATGGTTTCTTTAGTTTCAACAGTAGATTTTGTGATAAATACATCATCGTTCGACATATCCTTAAATGCTACTAATCTGTAATTTTCAGGGTGAATTCCACTTTTCATTTTTATAATCTTTTATCTTAAACTTACGAATTAATTTTTATATCTTTATAGTTGGCAAAGGTAAGTATTTTTTTGTATAAAACAAATAAAAAATATTAATTTGTGTTTCTGGCGAATAAATAGAGCTGATTTTACAGAAAAATAGTATTACGAGCCATTACTTCTTTGAGTTGGTCAATGTGTTTGATTTGTATTTTTTTCTTAAATAAAGCTATGTGTTCCATACGGTGTACATCGCTACCTGCAAAGTCGTATAGGTTTTCCTTCAAAAGCAAATCTGCCATTCGACTCACCTGACTGCCATAAGCTCCTACTACCGAGAGCAGATTGAGTTGAAATAAACAACCACTGCGTTTGAGTTGGTGGTATTTTTCCAAGTCTTTGCTGTGATAATAAATATATCTTTCGGGGTGTGCCAGTACAGGAATATATCCTTTGAGTTGCAAATCGAAAATGATTTCGGATAGTTGCAACGGAGGGTTTCGGTACGAAATTTCAACCAAAATATACTTGTCCTTGAGGGTCAAGAGCGGTTCGGTTTTGTACAAGTCGTTAAAATAATCGTCCATCATATACTCCGAGGCAGCTTGTAATTGTAGGCTACCAGTAAGTTTAGGGAACAATTTTTTTACCTCTTCGTATTTGGATAAGATGCTATTGGTGGTGTTGTTCCAAATCCCCATGGTGGTATGTGGGGTGGTTATTGATTTTTTGAAAGATAAATCAATGAATGCCTCCAAAAGATGCTTGGTGTCTTCTGCTGATTGAGCTCCGTCATCAATTCCGAAAAGCAGGTGGGAGTGTATATCGACAAATCCTTCGGTGAGGTCTTGTAGGAAAACAGCGTTTTTTTTAATAAACGAAAACATATCAAATAGATTTTAGTTGAGCAACTAAGATGTTGCACATTGCAAAATAGACAATCACAGCACCTATAGTGATGAGCAGGGTTGTTCTACTTGCAAAACGTTCTTCAGTAGTATATTTTTTGTATATGGTGTAGAAAAATAGTCCTGTAAGTATTCCAAAACTGTAACCAGTGATGATGTCGGTCGGAAAATGCAATCCAAGATATATACGCGTATAGGCAAATATAAGAGGAAATAAGAATAATAGTAAGGCAAACTTAAAGTGTTTGCGGAACGCCATAAAAAGAAAAACGGTAGTAGCCATAGAATTAGACGAATGTCCAGAGAAAAAGCTGTACGAACTACTGGTTTTGATAATCCTGAGGCTGTCTTTAATCTCGGGGTCATTTATGGGTCTGAGTCTTTGGAAGGCATATTTAAAAAGGTTGGTAGTTTGGTCGCAAACCATGATGATGAGTGCAATAAACAATAGGGCTATAAGCAGATTTCGCCAACCTATTTTTTTGTAGAGCAGGTAGAAAATAAACAAAAATAAGGGAGCAAGATTAAACTGATTGGTAATGAATAACCAAAACCCATCGAAAGTTTTACTGCCAAGATTGTTCAGATATACTAAAAGTTGTTTGTCAAAATTGATAATATCGTTCATTATCGAAGTCTTTTAATAGGTCCAGTCAGATTTTCAATATCGTCCTTAATTTGATTGACTTCTTTATTAAGTCCAGAAGGGTCGAGTTGTTCTTTGGTTTGCTTAATTTCGGTATCGATAATCTCCTTAATTTCAGTAATTTCCTTCACTTCTTTAATATCGGCACTATTTACAATTTCGTTTTTGATTTCGTTGGTTGCATTTTTTACTTGAGCAATACCCTTTGCGATGCTTCTGATCATTTCAGGCATATTTTTAGAGCCAAAAAGCATTAAGGCTACCACTATTATGATTGCTATTTCAGATATTGCCATAGATTAAGTATTTGAGAGAGCAAAGATACAAAGAATATTTTGTTGTAAAAAACACAAACAATCAAGTTTTGTCATTCTTAGATTCAACCCCCAAATACAATTTTGCGTATAAAACTATTTAGACCCTATTTCAAAATAGTTGTTAAGTTTTTTTGAAATAGGGTCAAGAGTGCTTTGGTATTGAAAATCAGTTGTTTATTGTCTGTAAATTTTTTCGTACAGATTTTTGTATCTCTCCAAAATGTTTTTCCTGCGGAGCTTCATAGTAGGGGTTAAGTGCCCGAGGTCTATAGACCACACCTCTGGGGTAAGTTCTATTTTTTTGATTTGCTCCCAACTTCCAAAATCTTTGTTTATAGTTTCAACCTCTTCCTTAATGCGTTTTATAACCTTATCGTTGTTTGCGATTTCTTGGTGGGAGTTGCCAATGTTGTACCCTTTTATTTTTGCCCATTCTGTTATAAAGTCAAAATTGGGCTGAATCAGTGCGGCTGGCAT
Source organism: Bacteroidota bacterium (assembly GCA_030528745.1). Taxonomy (GTDB): domain Bacteria; phylum Bacteroidota; class Bacteroidia; order Flavobacteriales; family Flavobacteriaceae; genus Flavobacterium. Next base: position 11,706 of record JAUMYH010000013.1, on the reverse strand, counting down.
TTTTTCTCCTTCGCCTATAACCATTACTTGCTCTATAAAACGAGATTGTTTGAGGGTGTTTTCGATAATTTGAGGAGCTACATATTTACCTCCAGAAGTTTTAAACATTTCTTTTTTGCGGTCGGTAATTCGCAAGAAGCCCTCTTTGTCGATTTCGCCAATATCTCCTGTGTGGAAAAAGCCGTCTTTGAGTGATTCGGCAGTTTTGACTTCGTCTTTATAGTAGCCAATCATTACGTTTGGACCTTTGCAAAGAATTTCACCGTCCTCGGCTATCTTTACAGTAACATTATCCAAAACTTTTCCTACAGTACCGATTTTAAAATTAGAATTACGCATATCGTTTACCGAGATTACAGGCGAGGTTTCGGTAAGTCCGTATCCTTCCATAACTGGTATACCTGCTGCGGTAAATACACGAGTAAGTCGTGGTTGTAGAGCGGCACTACCCGATACCAATAATTTGAGGTTTCCGCCAAGGGCTTCTCGCCATTTTTTGAAGATTAATTTTCGTGCAATGCTCAATTTGAACTCGTACCAAGCTCCGTTAGTCTTGTAAGGTTCGTAAGCAAAACCAAGTTCCAAAGCCCAGAAAAACAGTCGTTTTTTGATGCCTGATAGTTCAGCTCCTTTGGCGTATATTTTGTCAAATACTTTTTCCAAAAGTCGGGGTACTACTGTCATCACATTGGGTTTAACCTCTTTGAGGTTATCGCTTATTTTTTCGATACTTTCAGCAAAATATATCGAAACGCTAAAGTATTGATACAGGTATAACAGCATACGCTCGTAAATATGGCAGACAGGCAAAAAACTCAAGGCTCTGAATTGCCCTACCTCAAAGGGTACGCGTGATTTACTTCCCATTACATTTGAGATAATGTTTTTGTGCGAGAGCATTACGCCTTTTGGTTTGCCTGTTGTCCCCGAGGTGTATATAAGGGTTGCTAGGTCGTCTGTTTTGATGTCGTTTTTTCGAGCCTCTACTTCGGCTTGGTTGCTTTGGTCAGCACCCAATTGCAGAAGTTCCGTCCAGTTTTTGCATCCATCAATTTGTTCAAAAGAATAAATTTCTTTTAGCAAAGGCAACTCGTGTCGTACGGCTTTTAGTTTGTCAAAAATCTCCTGATCGGACACAAAACAATAAGTAGCCTCCGAATGATTCAAGATGTACTGATAATCTTGTTGGGAAATGGTGGGATAAATAGGCACATTCTGAGCTCCAGTTTGTAAAATCCCAATATCTACAATATTCCATTCCGAACGATTGGTTGAGGAGATGATGCCAATCTTTTGATTTTTCTCAACTCCCAAACGCAATAATGCACGAGAAATCATATTGGACTGTTCTATATATTGTTGGGTAGAAGTTTTCTTCCAAACGCCATTGTGCTTTGTAACAAGAGCATCTTCTAAAGGGTGATTTTCCAATTGAAAATACGGAAAATCGAATAATCGTTGTATGCGTTCCATATCTGTCTGATTCAAAATTTGATTTTGCAATTTAGGTAAAATTATGGAAAGTTACAATTTTTTTAAATTGTTTTTGCAATATAAAATATTTTTTATACTTTTAGAAACTAAAAGAACCTTGTTTATGGATACCAATACTATTAATGTAGAAGAAGAAAACAAAGCAATAGCACGAGAGTATAAAGAACTTTTGAGAATAAGTTATCAGACGCTTACAGATGATGATAAGGCTATTATCCGTAAGGCTTTTGAGGTTGCGGTGGAGGCACATAAAGACCAAAGACGAAAGTCGGGAGAGGCTTATATTTTTCATCCTATAGCCGTAGCCAAAATTGTAGCTTCCGAAATTGGTTTGGGGGCAACTTCTATTGCGGCAGCCTTGATGCACGATGTGGTGGAGGATACGCCTACTACGGTTGAGGATATAGAGCGTATGTTTAATCCTAAAATAGCCAAAATCGTAGAGGGATTGACCAAAATAGCTATGGTTAAAACAGATCAGGATATATCGCTTCAGGCCGAAAATTTCAGAAAGATGCTTCTGACTCTGCATGAAGATGTGCGTGTAATTCTGATAAAAATTGCAGACCGATTGCACAATATGCAAACTATGGATTCGATGGCAGAGCATAAACAGGCCAAAATAGCTTCCGAAACACTATATATTTATGCTCCTTTGGCTCATCGTCTGGGGTTGTATAATATCAAAACGCAACTTGAAGATTTGGGATTGAAATATACCGAGCCTGAAATGTACAAAAATATTTTAGGTAAGATTAAGGAAACCAAAGAAGAACAAGATTTGTACATCAAAAATATTTCGGAGGTGTTGCATCAGGCTCTTTCCAAAGAAAATATAGCGTTTACAATCAAGGGTAGACCAAAGTCGATATTTTCTATTCACAGAAAGATGAAAGCTCAGAATGTAACCTTTGACGAGGTGTACGATAAGTTTGCTATCCGAATAGTTTACAAAAGCGATCCGAGTGAGGAAAAGTTTTTGGCTTGGAAAATATATTCAATAGTAACGGATTATTACCGACCGAGTCCGAACAGGCTTAGAGATTGGCTTTCATCGCCCAAATCAACGGGTTACGAGGCGTTGCATACTACAGTTATGGGGCCTAAGGGGCGTTGGGTAGAGGTGCAAATCCGCAGTGAGCGTATGGACGAAATAGCCGAAAAAGGATATGCAGCACACTATAAGTACAAACAAGGCGAAACTGCCGAAAACAGCTTGGATTTGTGGGTGAATTTACTCAGAGAAGCTCTTGAAAATCAGGCTTCTAATGCGGTGGATTTCGTAGAGGAATTCAAGTTGAATCTGTACGCCAAAGAGATTTATGTGTTTACTCCAAAAGGCGAAATACGTTCTTTGCCAAAAGGAGCTACAGCTCTAGATTTTGCCTTTAGTATCCATACCGATATAGGAATTAAGACCAGAGGTACTAAAGTGAATGGAAAGCTCGTGCCGCTTAATCACGTGTTGCAAAGTGGTGATCAGGTAGAGGTTATTACCTCGCAAAATCAAAAACCAACAGGCAGCTGGTTGGATTATGTTACTACCTCCAGAGCTAAAAATAAAATCAAGAATGTACTCAATGAAAACATCAAGAAGGTAGCTGCAGAAGGCAAAGAAGTGCTAGAACGCAAGTTGAAACACTTGAAGATAACACTAAATGAGAGTGTTACGAATGAATTGGTGGTGTTTTTCAAACTCAAAACGAGTTTGGATTTGTTCTACAGAGTAGGTATAGGAACTATTGATAATCAGAATCTTAAAGAGTTTGCTTCGCAAAAAAGCAATACCTTTATGAACTTCTTCAAACGCATTCGCAAAAATCCTATAGCATCGGTAGAGGATATTGATAAGGAAGAAATCAGTGCTAACTACGACTTGTTGGTGTTCGGAAAAGACCAAGAAAAATTGGATTATAAATTAGCAAGTTGTTGTAACCCAATTCCTGGTGATGCTGTGTTTGGGTTTGTTACCATAAACGAGGGTATAAAGGTGCATAAAAATAACTGTCCAAATGCCATTAACCTTCGCTCTAATTACGCTTATCGCGTGATGTCTGCCAAGTGGGTAGACTCAACACAACAAGAGTTTAAAGTATCGTTAAAGGTTACGGGTATCGATTCGTTAGGGCTTACCAATCAGATTACCAAGGTTATATCGAATAATATGCACGTTAATATCAGGAGTATATCCTTGAGTAGTGATGCGGGAATTTTTAATGGACAAATCACGGTGGTAGTTCCGAACAATGAATTGCTTAAAACGCTGATAAACAACATAAAAAAGATAGATGGCGTAGATAAGGTTATCAGAACTGAAGGGGTAAATTTTCTAAAAAATAAAAAATAAAATGTTTTTTGTTTTGTAGTTATAAAAAAAGATGTAAATTTGCACTCGTGAAATGGTAAGCATGACGCGTCTTTAGCGGATGTGGTGAAATTGGTAGACACGCCAGACTTAGGATCTGGTGCCGCAAGGTGTGAAGGTTCGAGTCCTTTCATCCGCACAAACTCCTCAATTGTTGAGGAGTTTTTTGTTTTGTATCAGAAGCGTTTTTGAAACAGATACACTCTTTCTGTTAATGGTATAAGGGGTGAGCGAATATTTAGAGTTTTTTATTTCCATTGATTAATATGTTCGGCAGGAAGTTGAAATTGAGCAGCCAGTGATTGTATTCTTGATTGTAAAATGATTTTACGCCCTTTGGTGTTCCGAGTGAATATCAACTGGCAATTTCCTACGAGTTTTCGCCAATTCGAAGCCAAAAGTTCGGCTGTTTTGTTGTTTTTGGCAAGGATTTCAGGCACTGCATGGAAGTCTTTTTGTTGTATGAAAAATAAAAATCTGCTTTTGCGAATGATGATGTATCTGGGGTTGTTAATCGGAGCAACAATTTCGTGTAACGTATTGGTATACAAGGATTTTTCAAAGGTAGTGCCGCCTTCGAGATGACTGTAAACAGCTCCATTTTCGTCCATAGCTGATTTTACTCGCAGATTTTCAATAGGCGTATGGATATTTTTGGTAGCACAAAGGGTTTGTACTAATACCTTGCCTATTAGGTGAATATCCTTGGAAATGTCTCGATATTTGAGGTATATTCGGAGCGATTTGTAGGATTGTAAGCCGTATTTACAAAAACCAATAATCAGAATGGTTGTGAAAAACCAATAAAATTCCTTGATAGAGGAAGCCTTGAACCAAATTCGGAAAAAATCAAATAATATTTCCGAGAAGAAAACCAATAGGGCGGAGGTTAATGTTATGGTCATACTCCGAATGGTGTTGGTCAAATAGAACATTTTGGTTTGTTTGTAGCTTTTTGTGTTTTTGAAAGGAATTTTGATTTGGTCAATTAGCTCAGAACCTTTGCCGATGGCAGTTTTCCAGCGGTATTGTAGTGTTGCCCTTTTTGTTGCAGAAGCAGCCATTTTTTTGTTTGTAGCTTCCCAGAGGGATTTGTCGGCAAAATTTTCAGGAAGCTCGAACCTTGAAATACCGTTTTCGATGTTAACTTCGTCTCGAAATGAGATGCCGACAAAACCTTTGAATCTTCGTGTGAGAATTTGGAAGTCGTCTCCTCCGTCATTTGAGTGCGGGTTGATGCTTGCCAAATGCCATATATTACTGGTTTTGTTTGGGTTGCCTTTTTGGACTCTGATAGCTCTTCCTCGCATCTGATTTGAAAGGACAAATGAGCCTACGGTACTGGCTAATATCAGGCTGTTAATGGCAGGAGCGTCCCAGCCTTCGCCCAAAAGAGCTTTTGTGCCTATCAAGATTTCGATATTTCCCTCTTGGAAAATTTGCGTGATGATATGAATGATTTCGGCTTTGAGTTGCTCTGTCTGATGGATTAGGAGATAATTGGTGTCGTAGGGCAGTGGATTACAACTGACGGCACTGATGTCGTGTTGAGAAGCCTTTTTTGTAAAATCAGCCAATGCTTCTTGAGGGATTATTATTGTCGAGCCAGTAAGTACGCCGATTTTGATGTGTTGGTTGTTATTTCGGCGGAGTTTTTCAAATATAGGAATTACGCCCAATTTGTTTAGTTCGAGTTTATTTTCGTTATCAACCGAAAGGAATTCACTGCGGATATAATCGGTCAAAACGACCATTCGGAGCTTATTCTGAAGTTGCTGATACTCAATATCTACAATGTTTTGAATGCTTTCGAGTTTGCTAATACTCGAGGTCAAATAGTTGTAAATACGTCTGTTGTAATGAAAATTGATTTGTTTTTTCTCTATTACACCAGCGTTTTTTAACTGATTTTCCAAAGCGATACGATGCGTTTCAAATTTTTGAAAATGAATATCATTGCTATATAGATAAAAGTCGAGTAGTAGTTCCATCCACTCGTAGGACATCGGCGGAATCTCAAAGGTTGGGTTGCCAATGAGTTCGAGCTGTGCTTTGGGTATGGCAATATTGTTGGCGTTTAAGAATATCACACAAGACGAATACTGGGCAATATTGTTGTAGATAAACTCCAATTGACCTTCGGTATTTGTCCAAAAAGGGTGTTGTTGTATGGCATCAATTAAGGTAGGGTCGGAGCAGATATTCAGGTACAAATGGTCTATCTTTTGTCGAATATCATCGATGATTATTGATTCTTGGGGCGTAGGAAACGAAAAATAGATGTAGTCCTGATGAGGGCATAAATCGTCTTCGTTGATGAGTTCTGGAATCGAAATTTCGGCATCGACTTCCCCATTGAGGTCAGTATAACGCTTCCATTCTGTAGCAGAAACATCGTACGGCGGTGTTGCTGTAAGTCCTACTATTGTAGGGTTGAGTTCATTTTTGATTTTAATGAGCGTTTGCCACCATTCATTTTTGAGGTGATGAGCCTCGTCTACCACTATGGTTTTGATATTCTGTTGTTTAAGTTTTTTTACAATGCTCTGAAAATGCACCTCAGAAAGCCTTTGTTCAGTGGTGTCCTCCGATGATTCTTCAATATTTTTCGAGGCAGAACAAGCCGCATGAAGCCCCTGATAAGTAACTACAGTCAGAAATTTTGGATTGCGAATATCTTTTGAAATCCAGTCAGGAGGGAAATCGGTTTGTAAAAAAAGCTCACAAAATCGTTGTATCCATTGATTTCTGATGGCTAGTGTTGGAGCTAAAATGAGTGTTGGCTGGTTAAGTTGGAGGGCAACTTCCAAACCCAAAACCGTTTTTCCAGAACCAGGCGGAGCTACAATATGGAGGTTGTTGTCGTCTAAATAGGACTTCAGCTCATCAAGTATTCGTTGCTGGTACTTCCGCCAAGGGTATTTGAATTTGGTATTTTTGGGAAATTGTTGCATTTTTCAGAAAAATAAAACAAAGATACGGTATTTTGGTGTTGAACTCGTCTTGACTGTTTATTTTGTTTAAATTGATGGGTTTTTTAAGGTGATTCTCAAGGCTCTTTGCCAAAGTTCCAACGTTGAGTCATAAAAAACTTTTGACGTTAGAAGTTTTAGTGGAGCAGATTATATTACAGGAAATTTAGAATAAAACCAGAAATAATTTTAGTAGTTTTTATATTAGTTTTTTTGTTTGTGATAAATTATATTTGTAGAATTGAATTGAATTAATATCTTAAATCGCACGAAATGAAACACTTAATACTATTTTTTGCGACGCTATTTTGCGGAGTTTCTTTTTCTCAAAACATAGAATATAAGGTGTATTCTATGAATGATAACGAGCCAGTTGCCGAGGCGGAGGTTTGTTTTTCAAACGAGGTCGATACCTTTTGTTTTACATCTGATGCCGAGGGAAAAATCTATATAGCAACACCAACTCAAGGGGTTTATACCGTAAAGATAACAAAAGAAGGATTTGAATCGTATCAGGAGACGGTTGATTTGGAAGATTCGTTGAAGATATTTTATATATGGAAAAGTGCCTTTGAAATCGAGCCGATTGTAATTGATGTAAGAAGAGACAACATTAGCAGAAGTTTTGGAACCACAACGCTAAGGGTCGATGAAAGTCCGATTTTTAAAAACGCATCTTTTGAAGATGTTCTCAGAGTTATCCCAGAGGTGTCTGTGGGCAATGATAAGGTTAGTGTTTTGGGACGAAGCAGAGTGCTTTATTTGATAAATGGTAGAGAAACCACACGAAATATAAATCAACTCCAAGCAAATCAGATAGATAAGGTAGAGGTGATGAGCAACCCTTCTTCAAAATATGCGGCAAATTACGATGCTGTAATCAATATCATTTTAAAGAAAAATGAAAATTTAGGGTTGTTTTTGAATGTAAATTCTGTGGCTCATTTTAACAAAAAAAATTCATTTCATAACAATATCGACTTGGGATTGAATTTTGGGAAATTAAGCATTGAGAGTAACTTCCGATACGATTTCAATAACGGATTGGTGTACGATAATGGTTGGCAAGAGTATCACGACAAATTTGAAATATACGATAAAAATTATACCTCGAAAAGCGAAAACTTAGAAGTATCGACCAATGTCAATTACGAGTTGAATGACCAGAACGATATAGGGGCAAATTTTACCTATAGGCGAACGCCAAAAAACACAGCCAAATACAATACGGATAGTAATTTTTATGATTTAGATAATAACTTAAACGCTGTTGTACATTCGGTAAACGAACAACATACCGATTTGGATTATATGAATCTGAATTTGTACCATTCGCTTGATAAAGAAAAGCAGAGTTTAAGTACTTATTTCTCGTTGATTTCGTCTGAAAATATTTTGAATAACGATATAAATTCGTTTAATTCGAATATAAACACTTTGAATCAGAATGTTTTAAGCCATAATAAAAATACCACTTATGTTATTAATTCGGATTATGGACACGATTTTGAGGAAGATAAATTAGAATTTGGTGTGCGATTTTCTAAATTTGACGGTTTGTATTCGTTACAAAATCAGCGTTTTTCAAATGTAGTATCAGACTTGTTGTTTGATTTTAACGAAAACATCATTGCATCGTATTTGGTTTATAAATTTAAAAGGAACAGATTCGACTTTTCGATGGGGGTGCGATATGAATATTTTGACAAAAATGTGGTGTTCAACAATACAGAGCGATACAACACCAATCAAGGCAACTTTTTCCCATCGTTGAATGTTATTTATAAGCCCGAAAATCAACTACATTATATGGATTTTTCGTATTCGAAAAAGATACAACGACCAAGTTTTAGCGATATAACTCCTTTTGAGTACAATGTAAGCTACAATACGATTTTTAGAGGAAATCCGAATTTGAAAAATGAGATTGTACATTCGCTGCAAATGAGGTACATTTACGATAGAGCCTTTTATGTAATTCCTTATTATAATTATAATGCGAATTACATAGAGCAGGTATCGCTCTTTGAAAACAACAATATTATATGGACAGCTCAAAATTATGATGCTTATACTTACGGAGCAAATGTAGGGTACAATTTTTCTCTTTTTGATAAAAAGTTGCAATTATACAATAGGGTAACTTTAGAAAATGTAACAAATAAGGGCGTTATAGACAATTATGAGTTGGACAAATCCTTGTTTCAATATTCGATATACTTTGCACAAGCATTCAAAATAACGGATAAAACATCGGTAGTACTTGTTTCGAATTATTATTCGCCTCAGTTGTCAGATTTTTATGAAATTAAGCATGGCTTTAGAACTGATTTTAGAATTAATTCCAGCTTTTTTGACAACAAACTCGAGGCTTCAATGCGAATCAATGATGTTTTTAATACCTATTACAATGAGATAAGAGGAGAAGTTGACGGTATTCGCTCGTACACATATTGTGATTTTTCAATCAGAAGTTTAAGTCTGTCTTTACGATATTATTTTGATACAGGAAAAAAAGTAAAATCAACTCCAGTAGATATAGACAACTCGGACGAAGAAAGTCGTACATCAAAATAGGATTAGAGATTTTGAGAAAGGTGTATTTACTTTATTTGAGCAATGGTTAAGCTAAATCTTCAGGAAAATCAATGTTATTGTCTTTTAAGAATTGAACGAGTTTCTGATGCTTATCAGTATTTGTTAATTCGTTAAGACAATTGCAATTATTAGATATTGGGCAAATTTCCGAAGGTCGAACTCTAAATATCTCGGCTATTTTGTATAAAATATCGTTTTTTATCTTTGTTTTGCCATTTTCTATATCAGAATATGCCTTTTGCGATATTCCTAATTCCATAGCAACATATTCTTGCGATAATTCTAATTCCCTTCTTTTTTTTCGTATCATAACAAGGTAGTTTTTAAGTTAGTAGTTTTGGGTATATTTTAGAGGTTTAAGTTATTGATGATAAATAATATCTAAAATATATTTGCAAATATAATGAATAATGTGAACGAATTGTATAACTAATTAAAATTTTATGTTATGAAATTTCCAAATTTAAAAACAGCAAGAGTGCTTAACGAAGAAGAAATGTTAAGATTCAGAGGTGGAGCTTGTAATTCTGGGTGTAAATCTGGATGTTCTAGTTCATGTAAGACGGGTTGCTCTCCAGGTAACAAAAACAATAGAACTATTGATATAAGTGTATAGTTTGAGCACTTGTAAACAGTAAATCTGTAGGGGTAGTCGTATCAAAAAAACGGAGGCTATCCCTACTATTGTCTCACTAAATTTATTTAAAAATGGAATTAGACAATATATATATATTAAATCCGTATTATACTTTAAGAAATGACAGAAAACGGATTATTCTGTGCAAGAGTCCTTCTTTTAAAGTACCTGCAGATATTGCAGAGGATGATATTTTTGTGTTTATACATCCTGTTTTTGCAATAGTATTATCTTTGTTTAATGGGAAAGATAGATTAGAAACGGTTCTTCAAAAAATGTCAGAAATATTGGATTCTCCTATTGAAGATTGCTACGAGTTTGTTGCTCCCTTTTTTGAGAATTCCAAAAGAATAGGGATGGAATACGATGGAGTCTCATTTGAATTGCCAAGAATGATTTTGTTAGATAATAGCTCAAACAAATTTAATTATAGAACACTTGATTATAGAGATTATATTATTGACGGTGTGCTTGATTTTGTAACACAAAGGCTCTTTGAAGGTCCAACTACATTAAGAATTCTTGTCAATACAGTTTGTGCAACAGATTGTGTATATTGTTATGTTGATAGGAGAGTTAAGGACAATTGTAAAATTCCAATAGAAAGGATTAAGGAGTTAATCAGGGAGGCAAAAGAAATGAAGGTTGTAGATTTTGATATTGCTGGTACTGAGATTTTTATGTATAAATATTGGTATGAACTTGTAAAGGAGTTGGTAGATAGTGGATATTATCCGTATCTTTCTACTAAATTGCCTATTAGCGAAGAGGTAGTTATAAAATTAAAAAGTATTGGTATAAATGATTTACAATTATCAATTGATACCTTAGACGAAGAAGAATCAGTTATAATAAATCAAAATAAAAGAGATGGTTATGTGGGTAGAATGTTTAAAACGTTGAAACATCTTGAAAAACATGGGATAAATGTAGCTATAAATACTGTAGTTACAAAATATAACAGTTCTTTGGATGGAATTAAAAAGTTATTGGAGAAGATATCACAGTATTCAAATATAGAGGCAGTTACGCTAAATCCTGCAGAAAGGTCTTTGGGGTGTAGTGGAAAGGAATTTGATGCGTTTAAAAATCCAGCTTCTGAGTTAGAAAACATTAAAGAATATATTTATGAAATAGAGTCCGATTATAAATTTAGATTATCTTTTGCAGATTATTTGGACAAGTCAGAATTTGAAACAGATTTTACTACTAAACTTGAAAAACATCAATCACGTGCTATGTGTTCTGCAAATGTTTCACAGGTATGTATATTAAATGATGGACAAGTTACTATTTGTGAGGAACTATATTGGAATAAAAACTTCCTAATAGGTAATGTGCTTGATAATTCCATTAAAGAGATTTGGCAATCAGACAAAGCTCTTAAACTAAGCCAAATGGATAGAACAAATTTTTCAGAAAGTTCAAATTGTAAAACATGTTCGTATTTTGATAACTGTAGGTTAACTTTAGGGGTTTGTTGGAGTAATGTTATTATGGCTTATGGAGAAGAACATTGGGATTTCCCATCTCCTAATTGTCCATATTCGCCACTACCTTACCATTCAATACACCATGATTAAAATTTTTGATTTACTAATATATTTTCTGTATCTTTGCACTTTAAAATCAATGAGATG
>JAUMYH010000090.1 GCA_030528745.1 Bacteroidota bacterium | reverse complement strand
TATCAATGTACTCTTTACGCTTATTCTCTTTTTCTTTTAATTTTTTAGTAATGTCATCATAACGATGCCCATATAGGTATCTTGCAAGCAACCCTTGGTACGAAGATATCTCCTTGTAGGCATTGCCAAAATTACGAGCGATGTGGTCAGCCTTTTCTATTCCGGCTATATTTTCAACAGCCTTTTGCACCTGCCAAAGTTGCCATACTCCCCACCAATTAGCAAAGAAGTGGCGATTGTCGGGAAGTCTCGATTCGGCACGAAAGTAAACAGCGAGGTCTTTGGGGGCTTCGCCTTTGTCCAGAAATGTATTGATGTTCCAATCTCTAAAATTCTTAGGCAACTTTATAAAGCTAACACCTGGCGAGTAGATGATAAGGTTTCGGCAATCCTTTTCAATAAAATATTCTCGAGGGAAAAATGAGTAGAGTATGCAGTGCTGATTGTAGTTTTTCAACCTTAATAACTTCAGTACCTTGATTCCCTTACTTTGAGAGCGACAAATATTTTCGGTTTTATAGTTGATGTTAATAACAAATAGTGACGCATTGGGATAGTTTTTCTCTATTTCCTCTACTATTTTTTCAGGCTCTCCACACAACAATACGGCATTCTTTATAGGACTGATATAGTGGTAGTCTGAGATATGTAATATGGATTTGTTTATTGTGTTCATAGCGTATGCTGTTTTATAGTTTTTTTACAAGGTTGAATACCATGGAACTGAGTTCATTGAAATCCGACTCGCCACTCTCAATATTTTGAGAATTTTCAAACAACTCTTTCATTTTTCTATATCTTTCTTCATCATTCTTTACTACTTTTTTACAAAATTCCTTAAGTTCATCTTTATTGGCTGAGCCTTTAAAATGGTTATGTAAAAAATCAAGTCCTAACCCTTGCTTAACATCAAATCCAAAAATAGTTTCAATAATTTCATCAATATCAATTGATCTGTTAGCATCTTTTAGTTCCACAATTTTTCTGACGAAAAAACAATAAGCATCATTTTTATCTCCATGTTGTCCCTTTTTTACATAGGGAAATTGTGAAAAATTAAAATTCTTTTCTTCTTGACTACTATGATGAAGAATATAGAGCTCATCTTTTTTATATTCATTTATAAATATATTAAATTCTTTTTTTTCTATACTGTCGTGTAGTAAAATAATATTGCCATCCTCCAAACGCTTTACTTGGTGTAGCCGATAATTTTCAAATTTACATGATTTCCAGTTTTTAAGATCTTTGCTTATATCCTGAAAATAGTTTTTTAATTGTTCTTTTTTCATACCCTCAGGAATACTACCCCCCAAACTATCGTAGTTTGTAAAAATAATCAACTTTTTACCCATGTCTTTATCTTCTTGATTGATTTATAATATAATTAATTAAATACTTATTTCTATTGTCTCTAAATGCATTTAATACAGCACTAAGATTAACGTAGCTAACCTCATCAGGTAGTTCCGACAGCGAATGTTTGCCTCTACCTGTAGTAATTATCACTCGCGTCTGTTTTCCCCATTTTTTTAAATTTTTATTTATCTCCTCTTGCCCCATTCGTTCTAAAACACCATAATGCACCAGCATAAAATCAGATGTTTCTATCTCATTATCAATAAATTCTTCGATTTTTTTAACAAGAGCATTATCATAAATATTTGCTTCTAAATTAATACTATCGTTTTCAGAGTCAGGGATAATAACATTCATACGCTTAAATATGGGTATTAAAGGGTAACCATCATAACTTTCTAAAGCAAACCTTTGTACTCTTTCATCAATTACCAACACTCTATTATCGTACGCTTCCCAAAGTAGCTTATGAACATACTTGTCTTCTGCATTTTTTACATTGGTTACGTAACCTGTTAAAGGTCTTTCTTGTCCTTTTAGATTATTAAACAGTGGAAGTTTTTGCTGTCCACTAGATGATAAGGGTTCACAATATGGGTACTTATTGTCATCTGACAGTTCACTAAATTTTTCTTTATCTCTCGTTGAAAAATGATCAAATAACACCAATGAGTGCTTATTTTCATCCCCTTCATTGATAGTAGTTCCAATATTAAAATCGCCTGGATTCCAATCCTTGTCTATTGGTTTCATCCACTGCCCCCATATCCTCTTTTCAAAATCATCAAGCATACCCTCTTTTAATTCATATTCTCCAAGGCACTTAACAAACTCCTCATCAACCCTCATCAACCTTTCAGGCAGGAGAGATAGTTCGGCGGTTCGTTCTATCATTTGCTTTTGCCTTTTTTTCGCCTCTCTACTTTCAAAGAAAAATTTAAACGGAGAATCTGAATCATTGCTTGTATCTTCTCCAACCAACAAAGCGAACTCGTGATTGTAGTAGGTGGGTGTATTGCCCTCTAATGACTTTTTGAATTCTTTACGGTTAATAATGGTTATACCATTGTTTAGCAATTGCTTTTTCTTATCTTCCGCGAATTTATTTTTAGATATAATCAAAAATTTTTCAGGCTTTTTCATATAAAAACGATAGCCCAAATAACTGTCCTTCGCAACTTCCTTCTTAAATGCTTGTATAAAATAGGGATAATCTTTACCTTCGATCCGGTTATAATATTTGTTGTTACCATAAATAGTATAGTAATTACTCTCTATCTCGGATATATCAATCTGACGTAGAAAAGCGGCAGAAGCCTCCATCTCAATTAAGCCAAGTGAGTTGGTACGCAATGTGTGGTCCTTTGGATTTATAATAGAATTGTTCATTCGATTATTTTGTTTGAACACCAGTAAGTCAGAGGCATTCTTTATTTCCGGTTCTTCCTTTCTCTCTGTACCGCCACTACTCGAAATAGTACCCTTTATTGTTTTTGAATCGTCCTTATCCTTTGTTATACCAAAGTATTCGTAATACTTATCCTCTTTTTTGATGTTTTCTATCTCTTTGTCAAGTTTTGCTTTGTCCATAATTATAGGCATATCATCCCATATTTCCACGCGGTAATATTTGTTCTCTTCATAAAAAGGTTCTTTTTCATTCAAAGTCTCATCAATAAAGTTAACAGTAAATTTAATAACATCATCAGTTTTTGAATTATTATGCTTAGCGGTATTGCGAATAATATTTTCTATGATATTATAAAACGCCTGTGCCCCTAAAGCATCAGCCGGTAGTGATACCGAAATATCATTGTTGTCGTCTAATTTTTTTCCATTGTGTTGGAAATTAATTTTATATCGAAAATTATCAATTGCAGAAATATGGTTAAGTAATATCCTATTGACATCTAACTCTTTAAAGAGCTCACCATACACTCGTTTAATTCCAACCATATTGGAAACATCGTAAGTAGCTTCGTTCAGGTATAGGCAACGGTTGGTAACGTAGGAAAACAAGTTGGCTACTTGTTGATTAGGATAAAGAATTTGTATTTGATTATAAACCTTATCATTAAAGAGTGTTGAAATCTTTTCAAAGGCTTCTATAAAGTTATCTCTGGCTTCTTCAATTACTTTTTTAAGCTTAATTCTACTGCTTTCAACAACTTCATCTTCATCAATAATCTTACTTTCTTGAAGTTTCTTTTTTGAAGTATCAATATTTTCAATATATGCTTTACTTTTAACATTTTCATTTAGCAAAGATCTTAAAGTGGTTTTTAGAGTGCTATCTTTATCCGCTTTATCATTATCTTGAAACCAATCAAGAAGCCTTATCATTCCATCAATGCGTTCGTTTATTTCAGATACACTAACTCCTTTTTCTAATATATTGATTTCAGGAAGTTTAATGTCGCTCTGATATGTATTTGATTTATTAATAAGCTGGTATATTCCTGCAACTGAAAAAGCTTTTTCAGTTGTTAAGTGTATAAGAACGTGAGAAACAATATTGTGAGCTATGTTTCGCACAAATACTTGGGTAATGGCTACACGTGTTGATTGTTTCCTTGTTTCGTTCTCGTCATATTTTTTTATCAGATAGTTGGTAACTCTGCTAGTAAATGTCCTTAAGGCTTTTAGAAAGTATTTGGTTGTTAAAAGAGTGTTTATTTCGAGGTTGGAAAAGTCAAAACCCATATTAGCTCTAACAATAAATTTTTCATACCCCATTTTTTGAGAGCCGGTAGCAACAGGACCAATGGTATAAAAAAAGTGTGTTACCGAATCACTCTCACCTTCGTTAGCATATGCATTATTTAACGAGTTTAACCAGTTTTTAAATAAATTTTCGTCTTTTAAAGAATGTGTGATAAATTCAGAATGATAAAACGATTTTTGATATTGCTTACTCCAATAATCTATTAATTCTTTGTTAAGTATAGGCTCATTGCCATACGAATACTCATATATTTCATCAAATATTTTCTCTTTTTCGAAAATATCTCCAATCGTCATGTTTTTTTTCTCGGACGATTCATTATCTTTTTTATCCGAGCCAAAAACTCCTCTATCTCTAATTTGAATCTGTTCTCTATTAGAGGTAACCAATATTCCTTCTGTATGAATACATTCGGCATAAAATGCAATTTTGTCGTCATTGAAAATATTCAAATATTTGATAGGAAGCATTTTGTTGACTAAAATATATTCATTCCATTTTTTTTGTGATATATCGAAGAATATTTTAGTAATATCTACATATCCTCCTTTATTTACTTTACACGTAAATTCGTCAAAAATGTTTTCGAAAATCCTACCAATATCTTGGAGTTTATTCACTTTTTTATCATTCATGTGCTACAAATTTATTTTTAATATTAAACCTGTTTAAACTTTTGTAATAAACTTCATTATAACCCCTAAATACAACATTGCATT
>JAUMYH010000089.1 GCA_030528745.1 Bacteroidota bacterium | reverse complement strand
CTGCCAGTATCGCAAAGCTCATAAATACTAACCAGAGTGCAGCTTTATCTTTGGGCAAAATGATTAATGACCAGATAATGGCTAATGTGCCCCATAAAGAGCTGGAAAAAATCACCAGCCAGATTGCCTCTATCGGTTTTAATAAATATCTGGAGAGTAACAATAACGAGATGTTAAAGACTATAAATATGGTCAGCAATCAAATGGCAAATATTTCAAATAAAACAAAAGATCTCCAGGTTGAGTCGGATGGAGAGGCTGAATAGATGAAAAAAGTTTTGCTAAGCGATGCAGTGCAGCTCAATCCTGCAACTAAGATTGAAAAAGGCCGTAATGTTAAATTCATCTCCATGGATAAGCTGGAGTCATTCAGGAAGGATATTACACAATATGAGTTCCGGAGTTTTTCTTCTGGCTCAAAGTTTATAAATGGTGACACTTTGCTTGCTCGAATAACTCCGTGTCTAGAAAATGGCAAGACTGCCTTTGTCGATTTTCTTAACAAAGATGAGAAGGCTGCGGGATCTACTGAGTTTATTGTCATTAGGGCGATTGACGGCATTACTGATAGTGGCTATATTTATTATCTAGCAATAAGCCCTGAGTTTCGCGATTTCGCTATTAAATCAATGGTTGGAACTTCTGGTCGTCAGCGGGTGCAGGTTGATGTGTTGTCTAATATGAAAATAAGCCTACCATCAATTGAAAAACAAAAGAAAATTGCTAATATTCTCGGTAGTCTTGATGAAAAAATCGAGCTCAACCGCCGCATGAACGAGACCCTCGAACAAATCGGTCAGGCGCTTTTTCGTCATTATTTTATTGATAACCCTGAGCGAGAAAAATGGAATATGCGCGAACTTGGTGAGTTTTTTCCTGTTAGAACTGGTAAGAAAGATGCTAATTTTTCGTCAGAAGATGGAAAATACCCATTCTTCACTTGCTCTCAAGTAGTTTCTAAAGCCCCTGATTTTTCTTTCGACTGCTCAGCAATTATCTTAGCTGGTAATGGGGATTTTAATATTAAGTATTACAAAGGTAAATTTGAAGCCTATCAGAGAACCTATGTGTTGTCGCCGAATAAAGAAGAATTTCTTGGATTTTTGTATTTTCTAATGAAACGAGACTTAAGGAAGATTACTGGCGGATCAAGAGGTTCTGTTATCAAGTTTATTACTAAGGGTATGATTGAAAATTACAAAATAAGATTGCCGGATGATAACAATATTTTAATTTTATGCATTGAATTCAATAGTATTTTAGATAAAATTTCTCAAAATAATATTGAGATTGCAACTTTAATTAAAATTCGCGATTCACTTTTGTCAAAATTAATTTCAGGGGAGATTGAAGTATGATAAAAAGTATCCAGTTTGTTAATTTTAGAAATTTAAGTAATAAATATGAATTTAATGAAAAATTTAATGTCATTTCGGGTGTTAATAATGGCGGAAAAACCAATCTTTTAGAAGGTATTAGGCTGGCATTCAGTGCTATGGATGGAAGCTATTTTAAGGTAAGCAAAAGCGACTTTCTTAATAGCGACGACAGTAAGCCTATAGAGATATTTGTTGAGTTGGAATATAATTCAATTCCAAGCTTGAACTATAAGGATGCCAACGATGTTGAATGGTGTGGATTTAGGGCAAGAATCAGAAAAACAAAGAGCGGTCACTACATAAAAGAACTTGCTCACTACAATGGCAATCCTATCAATCGAGATATTATTCTGGACGACTCGGAATCAATACCTAACGTACATCCCGTCCCGTTATATAGAGTAGAAGATTTATATGCTCCAGGTTTAAGTGTTGGGCTTGCTTCATTTTTAGAGTCGGATGATGCCTATGGCGAAATAAAAGAAAAATCAAAAAATGCTATAAAAGACGAAATTTCCAAAAAAGAGGAAAGGTTTAAAAAACTAACAGCTGAGTTCACTAACAATCTTAGTATAGATGTTGCAAGTCCTTCGATTTCGAGCGAAAGGCTGTTTATTGTAGATGGAGATAAAGAGCATAATGCTAAGATAGGTGCTGGCTACCGGAGTATTGCAAACATGTTTCTGTGCACCCTGGATGGCAAGTATAATATTCTGCTGATAGATGAAATTGAAAATCATATCCATCCATCATTGTTGAGGTCTTTAATCAGAAAGCTAATCGGTGTAGATAATTTGTTTGTTGTTGCGACTACCCATTCTCCTGTGGTGCTAAACGAGACTAAAATTGAATCACTAATCGAAGTAACCGTTGGGTCACTTGCTAGTTTAGACTCTGTGTCAATAGGTAAGCTGAATATGTTTTTACATCCAGGCCGCGGGGAGCTTATTGTATCTGAAAATATAGTTTTAGTAGAGGGCTATACCGAGGAGCTGCTACTTAAAGATTACATTGTTCGCAATAACAAAAACTGGACGGTGGTAAATGTGGCTGGCGTTATGTTTGAGCCATATATAAAATTAGCTCACTTACTTAAGAAAAAAACCATTGTTGTTAGCGATGATGACAGGTTCACCACCGAAAATTGCACGCCATCCTCTCGGTTTGAAAATCTGAAGGCACTATGTGGTAGTCTAGAAATAACGCTATTACAAGCATATAATACTCTCGAGACTGATCTATTTAATAATCGATTCCTGGAAGGATTTGATGATTTACTTGAGAAAAAATCTGAAGAAAAAAATTTTACGGTGGCTAAGAAAAATAAAAAGAGTGAGATAGCACTAAGGGTTATTGAGAATGAGGTCGATCTGTCAAATTGGCATGTGATAACAAGTATAGAAGATGAATTCAAAAGTAATTAAATACGTCGCAGGCGGTGGAAAAACGACCTACTCTAGAGAGTTATTAAAAAATAATCCTCGAGGACTTTATCTTACCTATAATAATTCAGTGAAAGATGATTTGCTTGGTGAAGGATATCTTGCGATGACCCTTGATTCGTTTCTGACTGGATTTATAATACCCAAGGCTATATCTAAAATACCGTTAATACCCGATGGGGTGTCAATAGTGCTTAATGAAAATAAAGGTTTTAAGAGTGGTAGTAAGAATGTATCAATCCGCGAAGACGGCTCTTTATATAACCGATCCAGGCACATTAATGACGTGAGTTTAAATACTCAATATGAAGATTTTGTTCGCATGTCTCATTTTACAAATAAAGACTTTCTGAGAATTATTTTTCAGCCAGACAAATTAAATATCGGCCATGGTCAAAGAGATGGTCTCGCTAATTTTATAATCGCTAACCATAAAGAATATATAATCGATGTGGTCAAGAAAAGATTTGCGTATATCATCATTGATGAAGCTCAGGATATAAAAATCGAGAAAGAACCTCTCGTTGAAATGTTCAGAGGCTCTAATGTGCCAACAATTATACTTGGTGATGAAAACCAAAATATAAACGGTGGAAGTGAATGGTTTAGTAAACTGCAAGCTACGTATAATAAGAATGAATCGTACAGGTGCGGAGAAGGAGTTTGTGAATGGATAAGGGATAATTTAGAAATAGAGATTATAGGTCATAGTGGAGAATCTTCATATAATGAGATTAAGTATAATGAAGCTTTAGAACTTGATGACGGAAAAAGAGTTCTATTGTATAAAGCAGCCTCTGGCAAACAGGTAAAGAATATTTTATCTGCATGGAGAGGCCCAAGGAGTACGATACAGACAGCAAAGGGTCGTACTATCGAAGAGGATGTGGTTATTATAGGAGATTCCTTAAATAGGCGTTTTTTATATACTGCTGTTACTCGCACGAGAAAAGCCGTCTATTCGACAGTTAAGAAAATTAATAGGTAGCATGAAAGTTGACGATAGTATCTGTAGGTTGTGTCAAAGTAGACGACCTAATATTAAGGCTCATATTATGGCTGAAGGGCTAATGAGGTTGATTCATGGTCAGCCAGAATACGATGGCCGGTTTATAATAGTTGGGAAAGAGCTGAAAAGGCCCATTCGTCGCCCAACTGGCTCATATGATAAGAGCATACTTTGTGGCGAATGCGATAACAAACTTGGGAGGTATGACCTAGCCGCAATAGATTTTTGCAAAAGGAGTGACTTCAAGCCGCACCCATCTGGAGTTGCTAGCCTGTTGTCTGAGGTGGACATCGTGAATTTGAAACTATTTGCTATGTCGTATATATGGCGGGCATCAATTACTAATCTTGACGAATACAAAACTATAGATTTAGGAGATAAACATGAACATAAAATTGCTAGCATGTTACGCAATGGTGATGCAGGAAGTATCGATGACTACTCGGTTATTATGGCGAGATTTGCACTCCCGGAGGAGAGAAAATCTTGGGGCATGCATGTACTGAACCCTATGGCCGATAGACTCGACGGGATTAATGTAGTCGACGTCTACTTACCGAATCTTTATAAATGGACAGTTAAAGTAGACAGTCGTCCATTCAGCAGGACAATGCGCAAGATGAGCCTGGGGGCTACGGAAGAGGCGTTAATACTTGATTTGGGCAGATATGAAGAGTCTAGAGAATTTGCCATTATGCATGGCGCAATCATGAATAGTGGGGGCGGAAAATAAGTTTAGTCTGCTACAATAATATCAAGATGACCGAAGAAAAAATCGAACAATCCGCACTTGAGCTGCTAGCTGGTCTTGGCTGGCAAGTGCTGCATGGTCCGGATATCGGCCCTGATGGTGTGGTGGGTGAGCGTGAATTTCGTGATGTGGTGTTAACGGAGCGATTGCGGCAGGTACTTACAAGGATTAATCCGCGCATTCCAACCCCTAAAATAGACGAAGCCTTGCGGCGATTGGTGCAGGTTAGCAAGCCTAATTTACTAGAAAACAATCATGAGTTTCACCAGCTGCTAGTAAATGGCGTGCCGGTGGAGTATCGCACGGCCAGTGGTGAAACGAAACATGACATTGTGCGGGTGATTGATACGGTAAATGTGCGAAATAATGAATTCGTCGCCATTAATCAACTAACTATTATCCAGGGTGATTGCAATCGCCGCCCAGACATTGTGCTATTTGTAAACGGCTTGCCAGTAGTGGTGATTGAGCTCAAAA
>JAUMYH010000012.1 GCA_030528745.1 Bacteroidota bacterium | reverse complement strand
TCCATCTCGCTGATTTTAAAATGCAAAGATACGGAAAATATATTAGTAAATCAAACATATTATTTGACAGGTGCTATATTGTAGTATTCTTCACCAAACACCCATAAAAGAAGAACTATATAGTTCTACCCCTCTAGTCTCTTCTTCTTAAAATATAAGCTCCTACACCAGCTCCTACCGAATTGGCTAAGGCATCATAAAAATCCATACTTCTGTATTCGGTACACAGCTCTTGTAGCACCTCCAATATCAAGCCCAAAAATACAGCTATAATCACAAGGTTTCTGATTATAACAAACCGCGTTTGTCCATCTGAAGAAATGCTATTTCCCCACAGATAAACAAACACGGCGTAGAATGTAAAGTGAACTAATTTATCCAAAAAAGGTACTTTTACCGCAGTCCCAGACATTGACGAGAATGACACCAAACTAAGCACTATCACTCCCACTGTCCAAAGCACAGCTAATAAAAAGAAAACCTTCTTACGCACCTATTAGTTCTTTGTACTCTTGGTCTGACAAAAGCGTATCTATTTCCGAAGCGTCTGATATTTTAACTTTAATCATCCAACCTTTTCCGTAAGGATCGGTGTTTACCAAATCAGGATTTGTTTCAAGTTCTTCGTTAAATTCTATTACCTCACCTGACAAAGGCAAGAACAAATCTGACACTGTTTTTACTGCCTCTACAGTTCCGAAGATTTCGTCTTTAGCCAAGTTTTGGTCTAACGACTCCACTTCTACATAAACAATATCGCCTAGCTCACGTTGAGCAAAATCAGTAATACCCACTGTAGCTATGTCTCCATCTACCACTACCCATTCGTGGTCTTTAGTGTACTTTAAATTGTTTGGAAAGTTCATTGTATCTCTATTTTTATATTATTAGTTTCCGAAAGTATATCTTAGGGTAAATCCTGCTCTTATGTTCGTAATCGGAAAGGCGGTAGATATTACAGCCTTCGAAAACGAATGATCATAGTACAAAAGTACGGTAAAATTACGACTAAACGAATAATCTGCCGTAAATTTTGCACTCCACATATTTTGTCCTCCTCCAAGTTCGGTATTATCATAGTCCAAATACCTTACCAATGTCTTATTATTGGTAAAATTAACATCTAATTTAAGGTTCAAATCACTCTTAATGGTATTGGTCGGATTATCTGCCAATCTGGTCGTAATGGTAACATCTTTAATGCGATACCCAGTTCCTATCACGTAAGTTTTTCCTTGCATTTCGGTAAGTAGATTATTGTCAAAACTCAACGAAAGAGCCCTTTCTCGCTTCAACTCAGCACGAATCTGAATTGAGTTTTTCATTTCAAAATCTACTCTCAAAAGAGGATTAAACTGCTCTACCAAATTTACATTTGCCACAATGGTTACAGGGAAATAGTTTCCTCCTACATCAAATCCGTTTGGATCTTGATCGTATTCAAAATTCGAACGATACGAATTAACTGAATAAGCCGAACGATAGGCGTGTTGCAACGAAAATCGTTTGAACCTATCCTTGAAGAATTTCATTTTCATCAATCCATTATAACGGATATTCCAAGATGGGATAGGAATATTTCTCAAAACCCCTAACGACACTCCAGAGGCGTTTTGTCCTGTATAAGCAGCCAAAAATGCTGGTAAAAGCACCTCTTGCGAACTGCGTCCATATCCTATCGGATAACCATCGGTAGCTATATTTGCTGGATTTGACAAATCAATTCCGCGTTGCTCAGCCAATCGATTGGCAATAGTCAGACGATTTTCTCGGAAATTTTCAAATGCTTGAGAGAAACTCTCATCACTTTGCATAAATGCAGAACGAATCATATTGGTAGAAATAGAGAAATTTCCAGCCGTATATGGCGATCTGGAGTTGTACATATCATTGAAAACATCGTATTGTTCTGTAAAATTCTCTGTATTATTTCTGTCGGCTGTAAGGTCTATTTTAAAATCCGTAAATGGTTCTAACGAAGCATTAAAATTGAGCATACTGGTTTTGTTCTGCACAAAACTTTGGTTGTAATCAGGATAATTGGTAAGCCAACCTTGTTGAGCCGCATAATATCGAACATCATCTTGATTCCCTAGTACAAAACCTACAGTAGGTTTGGAAGTTCCCAAAAATCCTAATGAAGGTAAATATCCTGGCAATAATGTTCCGTTGTTTTCAGTATAATTAACTTGAACCGTTTTCAAACTTGTAGCCACACCTATCAGGGCATTTACAAAACCACCTGTTTGTGTTTTTGGCGATGCTCCTTGCCCAACTCTTTGCCCTGGTACGGGTGCGGTTTGCGGACGTGGCTGATTTGTTTTTTTAGTAAGTCCTATATATTTGTAAAACAAATCCATATTCAAGGTCGTATTCAAATTATGCGTGTTTGAGTTTTGGATTGTATTTCCTAAATCATAAAATACGCCCTGTGATTCTATCGTTCGGAGTCCGTCTGAAGAACGTTGCCAATTAAAGTTTGAATTATACGTATAGTTTGCTTTGATAAAACTCAAAAACGGAATCTTATCTAAAGGCAATTCGTAATTCAACACCAGCTGTTGAGTATGTTGATTTGGCTCACCTATATCCCAATAATCGTTCCATACTCCTTGAGAGTCGTCTGGAACATTATTGTAATCCATATAACTCCGTACAATATTACTTGTGGTTACATTGTACGTAATTCTTAATTTTTTAGTCAAATTATAATTAAATCCATAATTATAGTTGAACATATAATTGCGTCTGTACAATGGTCGTAGAGGAATCCCTTGCACTTCCACTTGACGGAATTGCTGCCTGTTGTAATTTCGTAATATACTGGTATTGAATGTAATATTTGACGGCAAATAATTAAAGTTAAAGTCCTGAATAATTTTCCAATACCTACTTTTTCCTAAAAACTTTACATTTTTAAGAGGTTCAACAGGAGTTGTATCAAAACTGTAACTATAATCGGCTGTAGTCTGCACTTGTTGGTCTAATAGAGCCTCCACTTCATAATCTTTGTGGTCAGTTTGCGTATACGAGTACGAAAGCGTAATATTTTCTGGGTCGTAGATTTGGGCTTTTTTACCTGCTTTTCTATCTTTTTTTACTCCCACAAAATTGACACTTCTCACTTTAGTATGCTCCACCGCACGTTCTTTGATATTGTCTTTTTCTGCCTGATTTTGTACTACGTCCAAATATTGCTTCAACTTAATATCCTGATAATAAGGGTCGTACTCAGGGGTGATGTATTCCTCCCCATACGAATAACTAAACGGAATACGCATCGACCATCTATTTGGCAATAATTTCCCTAGTTCAAATGACGATATAATGTTGTATTGCTTTCTGTCCTCACGACTTCTTTGATTAGGTTTTTGTTCAATGCTCCCAAATCCAATAGTATTGGCATTACCTATGGCCGAGAAGTTTGCAAAATCTGCAAAATTAGCGTCCATACTCAAAGTAGCTGCCATACCTCCATGATTTTCCATCTCCGCCAATCTCAATTCATTAAACCATACCTCACCACGAATATTGGTGTTCGATATATTTTTGATTCCCATCATCATAGTACGCACGTATCCAAAATTCGGATTACCCTTAATACCAATACGTACATTACTTGACGAGCCGTTCAATTCCGAAACATTTTTATAGAAAATGCCATTATCTTGTTGTGGCAGACCTGCCCAATCTGCACTCATCGACAACACCTTAAGTTGAGTAAGTAGGGCTAATTCTATATCCATATCATTTTCGGCTGGCCATATATCAGTATCAATCATAGCCCCTTCAGGAGTTACCTTAAGTGGCACCTCTACTTGATAGAAGTTTTGTGTAAAATCGTTTCCAAAACGAATAAAAGCTACCATCTGATCGTCCTGTAAAGGGGAGGTTTCTCCATTAGGATATTGAGCCGAAAGTATTGGCAATGCCTCAGCGTGTAAAAACATCTTCAATCTTTTATACTGACGCATATCTACATTAACACTCTTAAACACCGCTCTCGAATCGTTAGGTTCCAAACCTCCTGTATACGAAGCATCAGCACTTGATACTCTGAGCGATAAAGACTGTTCGTTTTGATTGATGATAGTATTGTTATGATACAACTGTTCTCGCACTACCCCAGGAGGCGTTACGTACCTAATAGGCTGACGTTCACCATTTTCCTGAACATTAACGGTAAGCACCTCGAAGGCTGTGTTATCATTGGCATTTACCGAATTATCTTCAAGCGGATCAAGCGTATAGGCATATCTTCTCCATTCACTACGAACCAAATCCAAAGTTCCAAAACGCAGGGTAACTTCCTCCGAAAAGCCTGTCAAAAACATACGCATAAATCGTATCGAACGCAAATCAGAAATACCTCCGTGGGCTGTTCCTTCGGTCAATGGCACTTTGAATTGTATCCAACGTACAGGGGTAGTAGCCTCTCCATTAGGACCTTGACCTGGTAATTCGGCAGTCAAGTTCATAATATTGGTTATATAATTACTTCCTTCCTGCATATTAGGCTGAATATTTATAACAAACTCATAATACGCATTGATGGTATTCATCGTATTATCTCTATTGATGTCCTCCACATCTGGAAGCGTTGTGCTTCCTCTGTTATTATCTGTCAGATTCACAGGCGAGTTTCCTTGAGTGCCATTATAGCGTTTGTATCGCTCAATAACAGTTCCTTGAGCTGCTAAGAAATTCTGATAGTTGTCTTGCGAAGGGTCTTCCATTCCTGCAAACATCGGAAAACGTTGAGCCTCCTGATTATCTGACAATCCGTCAAATCCGACATCTTGCACATCTCTATTGGCAGTTTCGGTATCAAAAGCGTATATTAATGACTGCGATGCTGGTACATTTCCCCAAGCGGTAGTAATGGTTGCCTGATTTGAACCTGCTTCTGGCAAACCATTTTCATACATTTTACGTCCATCTTTAAGAATATCCTCCGAAATTTCTCCCAAATTGATTCTGAGCTGACCCGAGTTAAATGGATTAATAGCATCTCCTGGATTTCCAACAAACGGATCTAACATCCAAAATTGAATATACTCCACATTGGCTTGTTCAAAATTGGTTGAGCTAATTCCTCTCATAATACCTGCCCAATTATCTTGAGGATTTGGCAACACATTCGAGCCGTTAGCCAAAGGGCTATAATTATAAGGACCTCGTTCTTGTGGATAATATGTTAGGTCTAAAGTTGGTACTACACTAAGTTCTCCTACAGCTACATCTGTAACAGGGAAAAGTTCTCTCACATATATACGACGCGTACGATTAAGCGAAAGATCATTTTGGTTGAGTCCTGATGGTCTTTGCCCTGTATAAAATATTGGGTCGATAGTATACCACGAAAGTTTGGCTCTACGATAACCTGCCGTCAAATCATCATTAGCTAATTCTCCACCAAAACCTAAAGGAGGACTCGCCAGATGCCACGCGTAGGCTGACTTCATATCCAAATTGGTTTGTGAGCCTTCAAAATCTTCTACATACACCGTGGTTTCGCCATCGAATTTATCGCCTTTTGGTGAATCTGAACGCAACACCGCCATTTCTCCACGTATCGAAATATTTGAAGGTACGTCTGTATCTATATTAGGCAATTTATTGACAAGTCTTGTAAACAGTGGCACTTCTGTTGCATAGTTAAAATTAACCCCATACATGGTGTTATTTACCGACTCTTGTCCATAACTTGACTTTTGAGTAAATGGTTTTTGATACATACGAAGCATTGTTGCTCCTACCACAAACTTATCATTAAATTTATGCTCTATGTTAAATCCAAAAAAACGCTTGGTTTGCTGACCAAATACTTGGTTGTTTTCTACCGAAATTTCGATAGGAATACCCGATGCCTGTAAAGATGGGTCTAAAAGATGTACTTTACCTTGTTGATAATTAACGGTATAATCTTGCCCCTCTAGTAATATCCTACCTCCAGCTCTTACAATTACAGAGCCTTGAGGAATATTAAACGCTCCTATCGAAATTCCATCACCAGCGGCTGAACGGAATCTACCCTTAAGCATAAATTTATTTTTGTCGCTATCTTGTAACGAAGCTGCTTGAGTGCTTCTATAAAGTTGGGTGTATACGTACTTGGCTTGATTAGGATTGTACGATTGTGGATTCGAATAATCCTCTATGGCTGACGAACGTAATTTTTCAAAAAGATGCTTACCAAAAGGCTCTACAGTTGTGAATATAATACGTCCGTATTTGGGGTCAATGGTAATTCCTGTAAAAGTATTATTGCTGTGTTGTTGGTTTTGATTATTGCCATAGCCTCCGTAACCACCGCCAATACCGCTATAATTTTGAGTACTTTCAGGAGCTCCCATATTTCCAAATTGTGCCTGTTCTGAAAGCGGATTATTACCATTCTGACTCGACACATAATCAAAAAATCCGTCTCCTCCTATCTGAGGGTCGTTATTATAATTGAGTCTATCCAAATTAAACACCTGTAACAAAGGCGTTTCGGCCACACCTGCAGGTAATACGGTATTTGGCACAGGGATAATATAGTTTAGAGGCGAAGGATCGGTATAGAGTATATTAAATCTGAAACCATCTTGCTCTAGTTGTGTAGCTCCATTAATAGTATAGATATTTTTCATCATCAAATTCCATACTGGTTGGCTTACGTTGGTAATGTTGCTCTTTAGCATTTTCAGAATAAGAGCCTGAGTGGTCGGAGCTGCATTGGTCTGATTGGTATCGACTAGTGTGGCATCAACACCATCTGTACCAAACTCTCCCACTTGATAAACTTGCCCTCCCATAGTATACTGATACGCTACAGCAAGTACCTCATCGTTATTAAGTTTCTGATTAAGTGAAATATATCCCAATTGAGGATGAAACGAGAACTCTGTAGGAGCTAACTTACGTGCATTTTCCAACTTGATATAGTCCGTACCCTCATTGACCACACCTCCAGGTATATTAAATCCATTATTGGCTGTAGCAACATCTCTGATGTTCATATTCAAATAGTTCGCTCCTATTTGTGTTGGGTCAAATTGATTGTTAGCATTATCCGAAGGCGTATTGGCAGGAACGTTAAAAAATCCTGCAGAAGGGTTTACGACTACTATTTGTTCGGTAGGTATTCCTTGTATAGGTGCTTCCCCCAAATCTTGTAGAGCTATAATGTTTCGATTGTTAAATCCGTCAAGAGGTGTGGCGTTAATACGATTGGCACGGTTTGTAACCCACACTTCAATACGAGTAATCTGCACCCTACTATCAATCAGTGGATAATTTCTTAGAGCATTATCATACTGGCTTCTAAAATATTGAGACAAGAAATAATGTCTGTCGGCATCATAATCTAAGGCATACAATTCAAAATCTTGAAGCATTCCGCCTCCTTCCACTGTAACCCCCTTGGTTTGTGAGCGTTGCTCCGAGAAGATTCCTGTTACGGTAGTTTTCCCAAATTGCAATTGTGTTTTTACCCCAAAAAGACTTTGAGCCCCTCTTATTAAGCTGGTATTGAGCGGAAAACTAACATTACCTACTTCTATTTTCTGAATAATATCATCTTCAGTAGGGGTATATTCCAATTTAATAATATTCTGAAAATTGAATATTGATTGTGTATCGTAATTACCTGACACCTTGAGCCTTGTACCTACCATCCCATTAAGTCCTACGCTGATTCTTTGATTAAAATCAAATCCAAATACATTTCTGTTCCGAGGCGATAGCCCTGGATTGTCTTGTCTTGAAAAACGCACTCCCAAATCCAACTCCACATTACCCGTTGGTTTAACATCAATGGTATTACTTCCAAAAATATTTTCAAAAAACTTGGATTGTATTTTATAGGTAGGCAATATATTGCGTTGTTCTTCTGGCTCTTCCGACCTTACGGCATTTTGTTTTTGTTTAAAATAATTACCTATACTTTCCTTGATACGAAGTTCTTCATATTCTTCACGAGTCAAAAAAAGCGGATATGACAAATCAATATTACCTAATTTGGTATTAAAAACATACCTATCAATACTTGGGTCATATTCATACACATCTACAATACTTGGCGGATTAGCAACAGGTATTTCTGTATGAACAAACCCCTCATTTACATTTGTTTGAGTTGTATCTTGTTGAGCATTCATTGTAAATCCGAAAGCGGATAACATCAACCCTCCTATTATTCTTGCGATATTCTTTGTCATTTTATAAGTTTATCTTTCAAGTATAAGTTTTACATATTTTTCAAAGCCTGTTTTATCAGATTTTCAACCGTTATTTCAGGCTCTTTAGCCAATAATTTGTCTACAACTTTTTCAGCCTGTTTTTTGTTAAAACCTAAAACCTCTAATGCTGATAACGTTTCTTGTTTGGTTCTATTGTTTTCAATCATCGAAACTTGTTCCACATCATGTATTTTTAACACCTTTTCTTTAAGTTCTATCACTATTCTTTGAGCTGTTTTGACTCCTATCCCTTTAGCTGATTGAATGGTAGCTACGTCTGAATTAGCTATAGCATAAATGAGTTGTTTAGGACTTAATGAGGATAACATAGTACGAGCAGTAGAGGTTCCAACTCCTGATACCGATATCAACAATCTGAACAATTCCCTTTCTGTTTTTTCGACAAACCCATACAATACATGAGCATCTTCTTTGACCTGTAAATGTGTGTACAATCGAACATTTTCAGATTCTGAAAGCAGTGAATAGGTATGTAACGAAATATTCACCTCGTACCCTAAGCCTTGTACATCTATTACTATGCTTGTCGGAGTTTTCTCTACTAACCGTCCTTGTAAGTGCGTTATCATTTTTTATCAAATCAAAATAAACTCCCAAAAATAACAAAAAAAAACAGACCTATGTAAAGTTTAACATAAAAAGTCTATTTTCTTCTTCATTTTTACTATCTAATCAGAATTTGTACTTTCTATTTTAGAAGCACCATTACCCACAGAATCCTTGAGATACTTCCCTTCCTTACAAGATTTAGAAAGTTCATTATCAACAAAATCCAAAACTTTTACGGCATACGATTTCGGATATAGCAAATGTACATTAGCTCCTGCATCGAGCGTAAAGCAAACTGGAATTTGAGTTTGAGACCTAAATTCCCAAATCTGTTGAATGATACCTAAGGTTTGAGGTTGCATCAATATAAAATAAGGCGATGAGGTCATCATCATACTATGCAAAGTCAACGCCTCTGACTCTACAATATGAATAAACTTTTCCAAATCAGCTGTTTGCAAACATTGGTACAACTCTGAAGTATTCCGAACTGCCTGTTCAAATCTGCTTCCAGCAAAAGGATGCCCATTCATCAGGCTATGACCAAGAGAGCTGGAAACCTGTTTTTCGCCCACATCGACCAACAATATCGTATCTTGATAATCTAAAAACACCGAATCAACACCAGTCGAAACATCAACCCCATACAAATCCGAACTACCCTCAAAATCAACATGTTGCCCCCACAAAACCACACTACCTTTTACACTTCTACAGGCACTTCCCGAACCAATTCGTGCCAGAAAAGAAGTTTTAACATCTTTAAATTCAGATGAAATATCGTTTAGTTGCGACTCAATTTCCATCAAACAAGCCGAAAGTGCCGCCATAGATGAGGCTGAGGAAGCAATGCCTGAGCTATGTGGAAAAGTATTGATGCTATCAATATTAAGATGCGACGATGCTAAAAATGACAAATAGGGTTTAATATTTGTCAGATACTGTTCTATTTTAGGATGAAAATCAAGCCTCGGTTGCGAATCAAACGAGAAGTCGAACGAAAAATCCTGCTGATATTTACTTTTGGTAATGGCAACCGAAGTTATTGTTTTGGAAGTAGAAAGTGTAAAACTAACCGATGGATTAGCAGGTATTTGCCCTGCTTTTTTCCCCCAATACTTCACCAAAGCAATATTGCTCGGTGCTTGATAATGAACTACTTTGTTCTCGGCTTCAAAATCTATAGCCTTCGTCCTAAAATCATTTTCTGTATAAATCATCGAAAATTAAATATATGCCACAAATATACAACAATACCCCAAATCAACTAAACAAAAAACACAACAAAAATTGCATTATTCATTTTTTTTGATTACTTTTATCAGCCTAAATACATTATTAAATCATGTCAAAAATAGAATACAAATACGCAACTACATCTGTAGCTATCAACAACTTACGCAACGAAGGTTTTACTGTAGATTTTAACTTGGCTGAAAATTGTATCGTCTGCGGTTCAACCCAATACAACATAGACGATTTTGAAGTTGTGCAGGTTTATCGGTACGAAGGCGAATCAGACCCTGGCGATGAGGCTACGGTGTATGGCATTGCCTCTAAAGACGGGGTCAAGGGCATCTTGGTTACTGCCTATGGCTCGTATACGGACGCTATAAGTACTGCCATTTTACAAAAACTTTCTTTAAAAAATTAGGTTATGAGAAATCTTATTTTACTCACACTATTTCTTTTGCATATTTCAAATATTCAAGCACAAACAGAAAATGAAATTGCACCTCCGTTCAACATCAAAACTGCATCTTTTGTTTACAATAACGAAAATGTAATTCCCTTTTTTGCCTTGGGAGAGTCTTTTACTTTCAAGTTTGACGACCTATACACCTCCGAGCAAGATTATTTTTACACCATAACGCATTGTGATTACGATTGGAAGCCGTCTAATTTGACCAAAAGCGAATATCTTTTGGGCTTCGATAATGTACGTATTCAGGAATATGCAAATTCTCAAAACACCCTACAAAGTTATTCACATTACACCCTAAACATCCCTAACTTTCAAACCAAACAAATCAAATTGTCGGGCAATTATATACTTAAGATTTTTGACTCGCAAGGACAATTGATGTTGTCTCGCAGATTTGTGATGTACGAAAATACTGTAGGTGTAGGCGTACAAGTAAAACGTTCCAGAAATATTTCGGAGGTGGCACACAAACACAATTTGGATTTTTCAATCAAACCTGGCAACTTGCTTTTGCAAAACCCTTTTGAGAATGTAAAAGTCGTTTTATTGCAAAATGGCATTTGGCATTCGGCCATCAAAAACATTCGCCCTCAGTACAATATAGGTACTGAACTCATCTACAAATACGACCACGAAACCAGTTTTGATGCCTCTAACGAATACCTTTGGTTCGATACCAAAGACGTTCGTGCTGCCAACAATTCTATATACAAAATCACCTCTGGCGAAATCTATATGACCCACCTATACACCAATACTCCCAGAGCCAATCAGATATACACCTATTTCCCCGATGTCAATGGTAATTTTGTGGTATCTAACGTAATTCGTCAAAATGCCAACCTTGAGGCGGATTATACTTGGGTGTTTTTTAACCTCAAAGTTGACAAAAATACGCACAAGGAAGACATCTACATTGGAGGAATGTTTAACAATTACGCTCTAACTGACGAGTATAAACTGGACTATTCTTCCAAAGAAGGCGTTTATACCAAAGCTGTAATGGTCAAACAAGGCTTTACTAATTTTCAATATTTTTTGGTCGACAAAAAAGGACAACTCAACACCCAAGAGGCTATTGATGGCAATTTTTATCAGACCGAAAACGACTACACAGTGCTGGTCTATTACCGAGGCACTACAGACTTATACGACAGGGTTATAGGCATCGGAAGAGCCAATTCAGAAAACATCGTAAATTAAGCCTAACAACACAACATTAACGATAATCGTCTGAAAAATTAGCAAAACAAAGCCTATTGAACTTTTCAGAAGTTTTGAACTTCTGAAAAGTTATTACAAACAAGACTACATCTTTTTGTATCACAAACTTGTCTTGGATTTTTACTTTGCTTCAATTTTCTGAATCTAAAGACAATTTTAAAGTACTTTGGCTAAGTCAAAAGGCATCATTTTGAATCAATTCATTCAGATATTTTTAACGACTCTTTTTACAAAGTAAGTCCAAATAATTTCTATTCTAACAATGCTACTTCGACCGAAACTTATCGTTACAATCTATTTTTCTTGAAAAAGAAATCGTAAACAACACCAATCCTACAATAAACAACATTCCGCCAAGTGGAGTTATTGGCCCGAAGAAAGACAACTTTACGCCCCACACATCTTGAAAGGCTAAAAAATAGATGCTCACTGAAAACAAAAACGCTCCAACGATTACCAACCGCCCAGCCAAACGTTCTATCTTACGAGAAAAGTCTAAACCAAAACCAACTATCAACAAAAGTAAGGCAGCATACATTTGATACCTCACTCCCACTTCAAAACTGGCCAATTTATCACTTGCCAAAACCGCCTTAAAAGCGTGAGCTCCAAAAGCTCCCAATACTACTGACAATACCGCGTAAGCTCCGCCTATTTGCAACACTATCTTTTTCATTCTTATCTACTATTTATCAAAAAGGTTGTATCCAAACGACACAACCCTTACACTATAAACTTATATTTTCTTTTCTTCGTTGAAGTACAATTTATAATAAAACATCTGCTTTTCCTCATCAAATTCCCGCTCAACAAACCTATTGGCACTCTCTGGATTTATAAAATCCAACTTGATTTGAATATTGGTATCTAGCTGAATAGTATTTTTAATCTTTTTACGTGCATCTGTAACGGCACTATTCGAAATTGGAAAACTCGTAACATCTTCTATAGAATACTTTTCTCCTCGATCGACCTTGTAGTTTTTGAATCCAGGTATCAATTCTGGTTCGTCCACAAACACTTCATTCAGATAACTGGTCTCTTCAAAATCGTCATTTTTTGCAAAATAATTTACAGAACGATTATTAAACAACACCTCATCTTTTTTTCCTAATGTGGGCAATAACACCTCTTTCGAGAAATCTTGAACAAACTGAAGGTATTTTTTAGTTTTAAAATTTTCATCTTGAAAAGCATCTACATTCAAAAAATGCTCCAACCAATATTTGGTATCGTATCGGTTGGTATCTACGCTCAGTATTTTATAGCCTTCTTCTTTTTTATAATTAAAAATAATACACCCCTTATCGAGCTTAGCAAGGCTCACCCCTTGTTGCAGAATAATATCCAAATCGTTCTGATTTTCTCGAAATTGCAAAAAATCATGTTTTAATTCTGACTTAAAAATACCTATTGCCTCCACCAACTGATTATCAATAGACACATTCGACAAATAGGCTATATACAATTCACCACTCTTAATATGTGGATGATTCGATTGTTCGTACAAATGCGAGGCTATTCCTTTTGAAAATTCGTGAGCCTTACTAGGAGCCATAAACATCTGCTCTGCTATCTGATACAGCTCATTGTACTCCAAATCAACCTCGTGTATAAACTGATAGAAATTTTCTTCTTTTTCTCTAAATGGTTTAAAAAAGTACTCCTTAATCAAAGGCGTAATTTCATTGGTTAGGCGATAAGGATTCTCTGATATAAACACGCCTTCGCCCTTACTTTTATTGCCTACTCTATGTATAGACAACGAATCTATGGTAACATTAAACAAATTAATCATAACACAACAAAAACAACAATTAAATATAATTTACTAGTAGTGATATTGGTCGTCATAACCAAAATCGTTGAAGTTGTCCAAATCGTCAAACGAGTTAAAATCGTCCTCGTCTATTTCGTCTTCAAAATCGTAATATTGTTCTTCTTCCTCCAAAAAATCTGGCTCAAACATCTTGGAATCGGAATCACTTACCTGTCCGTGAGCAAACAAGACCATCGGATAACTCGCTCCTGACTCAGGGTTTTCAATTGCTGCTAATTCTACCAAAAAGGTGTGCATATTGAAAAAGTCATACACATATATAATTTTAGTTTTTTCCTTATCTAAAATATCCCGCAACACAAAATCCTTCATGGTGCTTTGTTCTCCTGGCTCATCTCCTGTATCGAACAGCGGAATTTCCTCGTCCTGATTCCATTTATTATCACACGTATAGAAAGAAGCCATTTCCGTTCCGTCAAAACCAAAAGCGTTACTTATGGAGTTATGCAAATCTTCCAAATTGTCTGTATCTTCAATGGCAATATCCCTAAATACATCTTCCTCAGTGTCTAAAATAGCTCGAAATTTATAAATCATATCCTAAAATAATTTGAGGCAAATGTAATCAGAAAAAATTGTTCTTAAAAATAAAATTATCAACTTTTATTCTTTGCGCTTTCCTCCAAACAATCTATCTTTGCTCGAATTATTCTCAACTATTTATTTCATGAAAATCAGCAAAAAACTACCACTTTACCTTCTATTATTCGTTGGTATATTCTTATTAAACACTCCGTTACAGGCACAAAACAAAAAGCCTAAAAAGGAGAAAAAAGCCAAAACCGAAAAGAAAGAGGATAAAAAAGGAAAAGTTTACAAAAAAAATGTTGTAGCCTGTTATTATCACGACAAGTTTAACGGACGAAAAACTGCCAGTGGAGCTATTTTTGACAACAAAAAACAAACTGCCGCCCACAAAAAACTACCCTTTGGCACTCAAGTAAAAGTTACAAACAAAGCAAACGGCAAATGGGTTCTAGTAACCATCAACGACAGAGGTCCTTTCTCTAAAGGAAAAGAAATTGACCTTTCTAAAAAAGCCTTTATGGATATTACTGAGGACCCCAAAAAAGGAAATCTGAAAGTAGATATTGAAATTGTAAAATAACTATCGATACAAATTCAGCAGTTCTTGGGCTGCCTGAAAAGGAGATATTTGCCCCTTGCCTACTTGCTCTCGATACCAGTCTATTTTGCCAGACACTGCTTTGTCGCTATAGAATTTGGTTTTGAGTTGCATTTCAATGGTTTCGGTAAACCAATACTGATTTTGCTCCTCCCTTTTGTAATCAAAATAGCCATTAGCTTGAGTGAGCTTTAAATAATCTTGAATATCGTTCCAAATCACATCAACACCCTCCTTGGTATAACTACTGCAAGTACGCACCAGGGGTGTCCATTCTGATTTTTTGGGAGGAAAAAGATACAAGGCTCTGGCAAACTCACCTCTTGCCAGGGTTGCCTTTTTTATATTATCGCCATCGGCCTTGTTTATCACAATCTGATCGGCCATTTCCATAATACCTCGTTTAATACCTTGCAACTCATCACCAGCCCCAGCTATTTTGAGCAACATAAAATAATCGACCATCGAATGTACGGAAGTTTCACTCTGCCCCACCCCCACGGTTTCTACTATAATTGTATCAAAACCAGTTGCTTCGCACAAAATTATCGTTTCGCGTGTTTTTCGGGCAACTCCTCCTAAAGTTGCTCCTGAAGCCGATGGTCTGATATAGGCATTGGGGTCTTTTACCAACTCCTCCATACGGGTTTTGTCGCCCAAAATACTTCCGTGCGATATACTACTACTTGGGTCTATTGCCAACACCGCCACTTTCCTACCTATTGAAGTCAGGTGTTTTCCAAAAGCCTCTATAAATGTACTCTTTCCAACTCCCGGTACACCTGTAACACCTATACGAACAGACTTATTAGCATAAGGCAAACATTTTGAAATCACGTCAGAGACCTTCTGAAAATGCTCCTCATTTGCACTTTCTATTAATGTAATAGCCCTACTAAGAGCCACCTTATCACCCTGAAGCATAGCCGTTACTAGCTGGTCTGCGTCTATCTTTTTTCTCCGTAAGGCTTGTAATCTTTCTATAGAAGATTTATTTGTTATGTTTGGTGGGTCTATTCCGTCTAATTCATTCAAAGTGTTTTTTGTCATACCTAAACCTCCTTAATCCTTTTGTTGCTTGTCAATATCAGATAAATACCTCCTAACACAAAAGGCAAACTCAACCATTGACCTGTGGTAAACACTCCCAAAACACTCTCAAATCCGCCTTGACTTTCTTTAAGGAATTCCGCCACAAAACGCACTGACCAAAGCAAGACCAAAAACACGCCAAACAACAACCCTTCTCGTTTTGAGGCTTGGGTTTTCCAATACAAATAATACAAAATTGCAAAAACAACAACATAACCCAACGCCTCGTAAAGTTGCACTGGGTGTTTGGGCGTTACATCGGCAAGTAATGAGCTGTATTCTGGATTAGCAACCACCTCGTCATAGGCTTTTTTAGAATCCGAAATACCCGTAATCATCGTAATTTCGTACTTATTATATTTGTCCTGCAAAAATTTAACACCCAAACGAGATGTCGTTTCGTGTCCCAATATTTCAGAGTTCATAAAGTTTCCAAAACGGATAAAAATTCCTCCTAAAGTAATTCCCAAAACAGCCCTATCAAGCACCCAAAGCATTGATTTTTTAATCACATTACGACTATAAAGGTACAACGCTATAATTATAGCAATAGCCGCTCCATGACTTGCCAACCCCATAAATCCTGTAAACTCCAACTCTGGTTTGGTTCTGAAAGGCAGAAACACACTCAAGAAATCCTCTTTAAACAACTCTGGCTGATAAAAAAGCACATGCCCTACCCTTGCCCCAAACATAGTAGCAACAATAGTATAAAAAAGCAAACTATCTAGCTTTTCTTGACTTTCGCCCTCCTTTTTATAAATCGACTTAAGCACCAAATAACCCATTGCAAAAGCCACAGCCCACATAAGACTATAATAACGAATCGTGAAAAAACCCAAATCAATCCCTTCCGAAGGATTCCATACAAAATGTAATGCGTACATTGAATATTTTTTTATTTTTACAAATGTAAAGGTAGCAATATTGATTCTTATTTTAAAATTTTTTTGAATAAAAATACAAAAAAAGTCGTAACTTTACCCCTTGAATATTTATAATACATTAACCTACATACAATTTCAAAATTATGGCAAAAATAACCCTTAAAGGCAATCCTATAAACACCACTGGAGAATTGCCTACAATTGGCAGTAAAGCTCCTGATTTTACGCTTACCAAAAACGATTTATCCAACGTTTCTTTGAACGATTACAAAGGAAACAATGTTATTTTAAACATCTTCCCTAGTATTGATACAGGCGTTTGTGCCACTTCGGTACGCGAATTTAATCAAAAAGCGTCTGAACTTAAAAACACCAAAATACTGTGTATCTCTAAAGATTTACCTTTTGCCCAATCTCGTTTTTGCGGAGCCGAAGGTATTGAAAATGTAGTTACGCTTTCAGACTTTCAGACAAATCAGTTTGCTCAAAACTACGGCGTACTTATCAACGAAGGTGCGTTAAAAGGGTTGCATTCTAGAGCGGTGGTGGTCATTGATTCAGAGGGCTATATCAAGTACACCGAACAAGTTCCTGAAATAACCCAAGAACCCAATTATCAAAAGGCTCTTGATGCTTTAAAGTAATAATTTATGAGTAAAGATTCTTTTATAAAAGGAAGAATAAAAAGTCTGAAATACGCTGTGCTGGGTGCTTACAAGTTGGCAAGTACCGAGCATAGTATTATTTCGCAACTTTCCATAGGGGCTTTGGTTACATTTATGGGATTTTATTTTGAAATTTCTAAAGTAGAATGGATGTTTCAGACTTTGGCAATTGGTATGATATTGGCCGTTGAAGGGCTTAATACCGCTGTCGAAAAGATTGCTGATTTTATTCACCCCGACCATCATCCTAAAATTGGTTTCATCAAAGACATTGCTGCTGGAGCTGTATTTTTTATAGCCATAACAGCCATTCTGATTGGAATTATTATTTACACACCATATATTAAAACACTTTTTTAATCTGATTCATCAATATTATAATGAGTAAAGCTACTAAAAAGGAAGTCAAAGACAAACCTACCCCTAAAAACAATAGGTCGCGTAATAAAATGATTATTGGAGTTATAATGATTTTATTTTCGTTTGCTATCTTATTGAGCTTTTTATCATTTTTTATTCATGGAAATGCCGACCAAAGCATACTTTCAGAATTTAACAACAGAGAACAAACTGCCAAAAATTGGCTTGGAAAATTCGGCTCGGCACTTTCTAACGCTTTTGTATACAACGGATTTGGTATATCATCATTTCTGTTTGTAAAAATATTTTTTCTTACAGGAACTTATCTATTTTTGGACATTTCACTGATTAAACTCAAAAACAGCTGGTTTTGGGATTTGTACCTGATTATTACCATCTCTATTTTGCTTGGTTTTTTTAGTCAAAACGCACCCGAATTAGGCGGAGTTTTTGGATTTGAAATCAACTCTTTTTTACAGGATTATATCGGTAGAATTGGTATCGTACTGCTTCTTTTGTTGTTTGTATGTACTTATTTAGTATTCCGAATAAAAGTATCTCCAGAAAAAATAATCCGATTTTTTAAAACACAAAAAGACAAAATTCAATCTGAATTTGACAAGGCTAAAGCCACTAACCATACCGAACAAGCAGTACAAAAAAACGATTCTAACACCAATACTCCTACACCTGTAACAAACTCAAAATCAACAAACAACATTATCAACACAAACATCTCGGAAATCAAGTCCGAAAATAAACACGAAAACGACACTATCCACACGCCTAAAATAACCAAACCTGAAATAAAAACAGAAATAATTAAGCCTAAAGCTGAAACCGAGCCATCAGAAGAACTCATACCTACAACTTCAGAGATTACTTTATCTATTGAAAATCAACAAGACAGCACCGAAACTCCTTCGGTTAAAGAGGAATTTGTGGTAGAACAGCTTCCTGACGAAGATATTCTGGAGGAAAACCTCGCTTCAAAATTGGTTGAGGATTTTGGCGAATTTGACCCTACACTGGAGTTATCCAATTTTCAATTTCCTCCCATCGATTTGCTTAAAGATTTTCCGACCAACGCCATTACAATCAATCAGAGCGAACTCGAAGAGAACAAAAATCGCATAGTCGAAACGCTAAAACATTACAAAATAGACATCGCACAGATAAAAGCCTCTGTAGGTCCTACTGTTACGCTATACGAAATTGTTCCTGAGGCTGGAATACGAATCTCTAAAATCAAAAGCCTTGAAGATGACATTGCTCTTTCTTTGTCAGCTCTAGGCATTCGTATCATTGCACCCATTCCAGGCAAAGGAACTATCGGGATTGAAGTTCCGAACCAAAACCCTGCCATAGTTCCAATGAAGGCAGTAATTACATCTCCTAAATTCCAAACTGCCGAAATGGAACTTCCTATTGCTTTAGGCAAAACCATTTCGAACGAAACTT
Source organism: Bacteroidota bacterium (assembly GCA_030528745.1). GTDB lineage: Bacteria > Bacteroidota > Bacteroidia > Flavobacteriales > Flavobacteriaceae > Flavobacterium. The sequence goes on along the minus strand of JAUMYH010000012.1, from coordinate 21,691 downwards.
TTGTGGTTGACCTAGCCAAGATGCCTCACCTACTTATGGCTGGAGCCACTGGACAAGGTAAATCGGTAGGATTAAATGCTGTACTAACTTCGTTACTATACAAGAAACATCCTGCTGAAGTCAAATTTGTACTCGTTGATCCCAAAAAAGTAGAGCTTACACTTTTCAACAATATTGAACGGCATTATCTGGCAAAACTTCCTGATAGTGAAGATGCAATCATTACAGATAACTCCAAAGTAATCAATACGCTCAACTCCTTGTGTATTGAAATGGACAACAGATACGAACTTCTGAAAGATGCTGCCGTACGAAACATTAAAGAATACAACAATAAATTCAAGAAAAGATTACTCAATCCTGAAAAAGGTCATCGTTTTCTGCCCTATATCGTACTCGTTGTAGACGAATTTGCCGATTTAATCATGACAGCTGGTAAAGAGGTCGAAACGCCAATTGCCCGACTGGCACAACTTGCCCGTGCTATTGGTATTCACTTGATTATTGCCACCCAACGTCCTTCGGTTAATGTTATTACAGGTATCATCAAGGCCAACTTCCCTGCTCGTATTGCCTTTAGAGTTACCTCGAAGATAGATTCCAAAACCATTTTAGATGGCTCTGGAGCAGATCAACTCATCGGACGTGGAGATTTACTTTACACCCAAGGAAACGACCTTGTACGCGTACAATGTGCCTTTGTAGATACACCTGAAGTGGAAAAGATATGCGAATTTATCGGAGGACAACGTGCCTACCCTAATGCTTATTTGCTACCTGAATATGTGGGCGAAGAAAGTGGCACAAGTATTGATATAGATATTTCAGAAAGAGATGCCCTCTTCAGAGAGGCTGCCGAAATTGTAGTTACCTCACAACAAGGCTCTACATCTCTTATCCAACGCAAACTCAAATTGGGTTACAACAGAGCAGGAAGGCTTATAGACCAACTCGAAGCTGCAGGTATTGTTGGAGCTTTTGAAGGTAGTAAGGCTCGGGCTGTATTGATTCCCGACTTGGTTGCACTTGAACACTTTTTGGAAAACGAACAAAACAAAAACTGATGCGAATCTTAACTTACATATTATTGCTTATTTCTTTTGGAGTAGCAGCTCAAGACAACAGTCAAAAAGCTAAAAAATTATTAGACGAAGTATCTGCCAAAATCAAAACTTATAAATCTATATCGATTGATTTTAGGTATACTACCAAAAATATGCGAGAAAACATCTCTCAAGATTCTCGTGGAAATGTAATTTTGCAAGGCGATAAATATCAGACCAATTTCTTGGGCAGCACCGAAATATTTGATGGTCAAAAAAAATATACTATCATTCCTGAGGATAAAGAAGTAACCATCGAGAATTATGATCCCAAAAAAGAAGACGCTTTCACGCCTTCCAAAATGTTATCATTCTATACCAACGGATATACCTATTCGTGGGACAAATTATTGAATCTGTCAGGTAAAAAAATACAATTCGTAAAGCTAAAACCAACCAATTCCAAAAGCAAAATCAAGGAAATCTTGCTGGGAATTGACAATAATACCAAAAACATCTATCAACTCATTCAAATAGATCATGATGGTACTCGTTCGGAACTGAGCATTATATCTTTCAAAACAAATTTTGAAGTCCCATCAAATCAGTTTAACTTTGTCGAAAACAAATACTCCGACTATTTCATAAACCGAATTGACTAAGTGAAAATACTCGATCGTTATATCATCCAGAATTACTTGATTACATTTACTTTTGTATTTGTAATCTTGTTTTTTATATTCATCTTATATGGATTGTGGTTGTATATACCTGATTTGGCAGGTAAAGGAATTGACTTGTGGATTATAATCAAATTCATGTCGTACTTCATGCCTACCATGATTCCGTTGATTCTGCCACTTACCATACTCCTCTCGTCCATCATGACTTTTGGTGCTTTTGCCGAGAATTACGAGTTTGCCGCCATGAAGTCTGCAGGATTGTCGTTGAGTCAAATATCAAAGGGGCTTACCATATTTATCTTTTTCATTTCTTGTTTAGCCTTTTTCTTTGCCAACGATATTATTCCTTATTCAAAATATAAAGCTAAAAATTTCAGGCACAATCTTAAAGACAAACCTACTATCGGAATTGTAGAGGGTCAATTTAGCGACATCGGACTTTACAATATTAAAGTGGGTAAAAAACACGGTAAAGAGGGCGAACTACTTGATGATGTCATAATCCACAAACGCAATAATGTGGGCAAAAACATACTGGTAACCAGAGCCAAACGTGGCGAATTTATTTCTGAAAAAAATTCCAACTACCTCAAACTCGTTTTGCACGATGGCGTTCATTACGAAGACATCACCCCAAAAGATTATTTGCAACAACGGAAATATCCTTTTGCCAAAGCTACCTTTGATAAATATATCATGAATATTGATATTTCTACGTTAATCAATGTTGATTTGGACTCCGACTCAGGCTCTGATACCAACGAGTTACTGAACACCTCAGAACTTCTGGTTGCTATAGATTCACTTCGGACAGACCTCCAAGACAACAAAAAATCTCTTACCGAAAATATACATCACCGAACCACCAGTGTATTCCAAAACCATCAATTACCTACTGAAAACACACAACAAGCAAAATCATTAGAGCATATTAAACAAGATTTTTCTCAAACAAAACAACATCAGATTTATGAATCGGCACAAAACATCATAGCAGCTTTTAAATTTAATCTGTTTGAACACAAAACAAATCTGGAGTACAAAACCAGAACCATCAAAGTATATCGATTTGCATTACACGAAAAATTTGCCATTGCCTATTCGTGTCTCTTGATGTTTTTTATAGGAGCTCCGCTCGGAGCCATTATTCGTAAAGGGGGATTAGGATTACCGAGCATTTTTGCGATAATTGTATTTATTATATATCACTTTAGCAGTACTTTTGGTAGAAAAATGGCGCAAGATGGCGATTTAAGTGTGTTTTGGGGAGCTTGGGGAGCTGCAATTATCATCACCCCCCTTGCCATTTTACTCACCTACAAAGCTACTAACGACAAATCCATCAGTTTTGATTGGCTGATTGAACCTATAACGCGATTATTTCGGAAAATTTTTCATAAGAATAAAAAGCATAAATAATGACCCAAGATAAAATAACACTCAACTCCATACCTGAGGCTATAGAAGACCTCAAAAAAGGCAAAGTTATCATCGTTGTAGATGATGAAGATAGGGAAAATGAAGGCGATTTCTTGGCGGCTGCCGAAACCGTTACACCCGAAATGATGAATTTTATGGTAACTCACGGCAGAGGATTGGTATGTATGCCCATTACCGAAGGCAGAGCCAAAGAGTTGGATTTGAAGCTCATGGTCGAAAACAATACCGTTTTGCACCAAACAGCCTTTACCGTATCGGTAGACCTTAAAGGCAATGGTTGTACCACTGGAATTTCTGTTCACGACAGAGCCAAAACCATATTGGCTATTACTCAAGAAGACACCAAACCCGAAAACCTCGGACGACCAGGGCACATCTTTCCGCTCATTGCCAAAAAAGGAGGAGTGCTTCGACGTACAGGACACACCGAGGCGGCCATTGATTTGGCACGTCTTGCAGGGTTCAAACCCATGGGCGTTATCGTTGAGATTCTGAACCAAGACGGCACTATGGCTCGTTTGCCTCAACTCAAAGAAATTGCCAAAAAATTTGATTTAAAAATAATCTCTATCGAAGATTTGGTCGCATATCGTATGCAAAACGATAGCCTTATCTCTAAACAAGAGGATTTTATGATTAATACGCGTTTTGGCGAATTCAGACTACGAGCCTATCTGCAAAAAACAAACAAACAGGTACATATAGCACTCACCAAAGGCGAATGGAACATCAACGATACGGTACTTACTCGAATCAATTCTGCCTTGGTTCACAACGATATACTTAGCATTCTGAAATCAAATCCTGACCAAAAACTGGAAAAAATATTTAACGCTATAAATACCGAAGGCAAAGGAGCTATTATATTCATCAACCAAGAAATTCAATCTACCAACCTACTTAACAGATTGGTTAATTATCGAAAATTACAACAAAAAGGCGAAAGCCAATTGCCTAAGGTAATTACCGATTCTAAAGACTTCGGTATCGGAGCTCAAATACTACACGACCTAAACATTTCAAAAATCAGATTGTTGTCCAACTCCGAACAAACCAAACGCGTGGGAATGGTAGGATACGGACTTGAAATTGTAGAATATCATAACTTTTAATAACTATGGCCAGATTCATCAAAATATATCCCGAAAATCCCAACGAAAAAGAAATTCAGAAGGTGGTTGAAGTACTTCGTAACGGCGGACTAATCATCTACCCTACCGACACGGTATACGGACTCGGCTGCGATATTCGCAACACTAAGGCGTTAGAAAAAATAGCTAAAATCAAAGGAGTGAAACTCGAAAAAGCAAACTTTTCATTCGTATGTAGCGACCTTAAACACCTATCCGATTATGTCAAACAAATCGACACGCCCACTTTCAAAATTCTCAAAAAAGCCTTACCAGGTCCTTATACCTTTATATTGGCAGGTAACAACAACCTTCCTAAAGAATTTAAAAAGAAAAATACCGTAGGAATACGAATTCCGAACAACAATATCGCCATAGAAATTGTCAAAGTCTTAGGCAATCCTATTGTATCTACCTCGATACACGACCAAGATGAAATTCTAGAATATACCACCGACCCCGAATTAATATTTGAAAAATGGCAAAATTTGGTAGATTTGGTTATCGATGGAGGCTATGGTGATAACGAAGCCTCTACCATTATCGATCTTTCGGAAGGAGAGCCTAAGATAATTCGTCAGGGCAAAGGTGATATTGATATTTTTTAAAAAAATCTTCTTTTTGTGTAACTTTTCAAAACATATTACGTATAAAGATTATTAGCAAACACATATTATAAAATGAGACAGCTTAAAATTACCAAACAGGTTACCAACAGAGAAACTGCCTCTCTGGATAAATATCTACAAGAAATAGGGAAAGTAGATTTAATTACCGCCGATGAAGAAGTAGAATTGGCACAACGCATAAAAGCTGGTGATCAAAGAGCCTTAGAAAAACTCACTAAAGCCAACCTTAGATTTGTGGTTTCTGTTGCTAAACAATACCAAAACCAAGGTCTTACACTTCCCGATTTAATTAATGAAGGAAACCTCGGACTTATAAAGGCTGCACAACGATTTGACGAAACTCGAGGCTTCAAATTTATATCGTACGCCGTATGGTGGATTCGTCAGTCTATCTTACAGGCACTTGCAGAGCAATCAAGAATCGTACGCCTTCCCCTTAACAAAATCGGATCAATTAACAAAATCAACAAGGCTTATGCTCTTTTGGAACAATCTAACGAACGTCCGCCTTCGGCTGAAGAAATCGCTAAAGAGTTGGATATGAGCGTTAATGATGTAAAAGAAAGCATGAAAAATTCAGGTCGTCATCTCTCAATGGACGCACCTCTTGTCGAGGGCGAAGATTCGAACCTCTATGATGTGTTACGCAGTGGCGAATCACCAAATCCTGACAAAGAGCTTATTCACGAATCACTCAAGACAGAAATCGAAAGAGCTTTAGAAACCCTTACTCCACGAGAGGCCGACGTAGTACGATTGTATTTTGGGCTTGGCAACCAACATGCAATGACTCTAGAAGAAATTGGAGAAACTTTTGAGCTCACTCGAGAGAGAGTACGCCAAATCAAAGAAAAAGCTATCAGAAGGCTAAAACATACCTCTAGAAGCAAGATTTTAAAAACATACCTCGGATAGTCAATTCATCAAAACTTGTTTTTTATTGAAACTGTCCTCTTTTTCTGGGGGCAGTTTTTCATTTATACACAACCCATTGTATTATATCATCTTACTTTGAAAGTTATTAAAAATCTCATTTACATCAAAACTTGTTGCCCACGCTTCCCTAAGGTCAAATATATCCTCTGGTTGCACATTTTTCGCCTATATTTTCAAGTATATTCATCTAAAAATATTACTTTCTTGTTTGTAAAAAGACCTTACTATTTTCCATAAAAAAACCACCCTAAAAGGTGGTTTCAAATTGTATTTACAAGCAGAATTATTTAATACCTAATTCTTTTTTAACATCTGCAATCATATCAGGGCCGTTTGCTACCAAGATATTTGATGCTCCTAAAGTAGAATCAAATACATACTCATAACCTTTAGCTTTAGCTACCTTATCAATAGCTGCCTGTACTTTTTCCATTATTGGTTTGTGCAATTCTACTTTTTTCTCATCTAATTTTTTTTGAGCCTCTGCTGCAAAATCACGAATACTTTTTTCCATATTCTGTAACTCTACTGCACGTTCTTGATTTATAGCATCGCTAACGTTACCCTCCTCTGCTATATATTTATCTCTTTTAGAGGTAAATTCTGTTACCAACCCTTTGTAATCTTTTTCAAATGTTTCTGCTGTTGTTTCGAGTTGTTTATTGGCTTTGGTATATTCAGGATATGATTCCATCAGTGCCTGTACATTGATATGTGCCACTTTTTGAGCATTTGCAAATTGATACACCCCTACAAAAAGTACTAAAGCAATAAATACGTTTTTAATCTGTTTCATTTTGTTTATTTTTAGTTTTTAAGTTACTTATTTAATTATTTTCTGATTGTTCTGTTTCTGTTTGATTTTGATTATTTTTATTTAATTTCTGTTGTTTGCGTTTTTCTAGGGCTTCTGCCTTTTTTCGCATCTGTTCTTCGCGTTTGAGTTGAATTTCCTTTTTACGTGCCTCAATCAATGCTTGTCTTTCTTCTTTAGTTAGTTTTTTAGGTTTATCTTCAACTTCTTTGTCGTTATCTTCACTATCATCTAGCTCTTGCTCTTCTTGGTCTAGTTCTTCTGTTTGGGCTTTCGATTTATTTTTCTTATCTCTAGCTTCTTGTTGTTTTTGTTTTCTAGCCTGTATTTTTTCTTGTCTAGCTTCTTCTTTCAGACGAGCATCTGGGTCGTATTTTTTGTCATCTTCAGCCTGTTCTTCTTCTTTGCTCATACGTTTTTTTCGATGTTGCTCTCTCTTTGCCGCCCTGTTAAGAGCGTTTATAATTTCTTCATTCATATCAAAACGCTGATTTGCAAAAACCAACCCATTTGAAGCTGATGACATATCGTACACAAAATCGTATTTGCGGCGTTCTGCTATCTCGTTTACTATAGTAAACACTTGATCTTGAATAGGCTTTACCAAAACTATCTTTTGAGTGAACAAATCACCATTAGGTCCAAATTTTTTGTGTTGATATTCAGACAATTCTTGTTTTAGAAGTTCTATTTCATTTTCCTTTTCCTCTATGAGTTCTTTGGTCAGTAATACGCGTTCTGCGTTCAACTCTTCAGTCAATAGTGCAATATGATTTTGTTGTTTTTCTATTTCCTTTTTCCAATCTTGCACACGCAACTCCAACTGATTATTTGCCTCTGCATATTCTGGAACACTTTTCAAAATATGCATCATATCAAAATAACCAATTTTAGGTCCTTTGGCTGTTTGTGCCACAGCCATACAACTCACTACCAATAATATGTTTAATAATAACTTTTTCATAAGCATATCTATTTTTGTTTACAGAAAATATCGTGCCATTTTTTCTAGAATGATTGTCCTATGATAAAATGTGTTTCCCAACCATTAGGTCTAGTCCCACCTGGTACTGGGTCGAATCCGTGTCCAAAGTCGAGTCCAAGTAATCCAAACGCAGGCATAAACACACGCAATCCCAAACCTGCCGAACGCTTAATATTAAACGGATTATAGTGTTTAAAACTTTCGTATCCTGCACCAGCCTCTACAAATCCTAACACAAAGATTGATGCCATAGGCTTCATGGTTACAGGGTAACGCAGTTCTAACGAAAATTTGTTGTACACCGTACCTCCTCCATCAGTTACCGTATTGTTATTAACCATCGATAACGACTCGTCAGGATAACCTCTTAACTGTACAAACTCACGTCCATCAAGCGTAAAAGTAGCCATACCACTTCCTCCTACGTGAAAACGCTCAAATGGCACAAGTCCTCTGGCTTGATTATAAGCACCTAAAAATCCAAATTCAGCCGCTGTACGCACCACAAACTTCCCACTTAATTGGGTATAGGCATCAATATTAAACTTAAATTTATAATATTCAAGCCAGTTGAATCGTTTTTGATCGTAACGTTCCTGATCAAAAGTAGCCTGATTATAGTCATTTACCTTCACATAGTGGCTCAATGTTTGTGTTCCATTAGATGCAGTTGTATATACGGCTTGTACATAATCACCCACTTGCGGAAGCTCTCCATTACTATTTACGGCTGTAGCCCCTGAAGTATAGGTAAGTCGGTACTCTGGAGAATCTTTCAAAGTCTCATAGTCTATTCCGTTAAATAACGAGTATGGAGGGGTAAACTTTCCTGTTATACTAATCTCCGAACCTGAGGTTGGGAATATAGGGTTGTGTCCTTTGTTGTTTCGCGAGAAACCGATGGTGTAATATAAGTTTTTAGAATTACCATTTCCGAACTTAAAGAAGTTGGTATAATAATTTTCTAACGAATAATTCTGATACCCAACACCTTGACGCAGGTAGAAATAGTTATCAGGCTCTGTCAAACGTTTCCCCAATCCTAAATGTACCGAAAAGATGCCAATTTTTTTATCTCTAAAAGTATCTCTATTTCGGTAATCGTAATAGAACTGCTTACTATATGATATTGACCCCGAGAGTTGAACAGGTTTTTTACCGCCAAACCAAGGCTCTGTAAATGACAAACTATAGGTTTGGAAATAACTACTGGCTTGAGCTCGTAAGGCAAGACTTTGTCCATCACCCATCGGAAGGGGCGTATACGCTTCTTTGTCGAACAAACTACCTATCGAAAAATTGTTAAATGCCAAAGCCAACGTCCCTATAAACCCTCCACCGCCATATCCTGCCTGAAGTTGAACCTGACTAGCTCCTTTCTCGGCTAAGTGCCATTCCACATCTACAGTTCCACTAGCAGGATCTGCATTTTTAACCTGAGGATCAATACTTTCTGCATCAAAAAAGCCCAAATTACCCAATTCACGTACCGAACGTACTACCGCCTCTTTACTCCATTTTTGTCCTGGTCTGGTTAGCAACTCTCGATATATTACCTTGTCGTTAGTTCTGTCATTTCCAACTACGGTTATGTTGTTAAAATAAGCTATAGGTCCTTCTATAATTCGTATTTCAAAATCGATGGTATCGTTTACGGTTTTGACCTCCACAGCATTTACCCTCGAAAAGAGATAACCGTTATTGTGATAAAGATTCGTAACATCTTGAGCGTCTGGATTGGTTCTGTCTTCAATGCGTTTTTGAAGCAATACGCCATTGTACTCATCTCCTCTACGCATTCCTACTATATGGCGTAACTGTTCGTCTGTATACACTGAATTCCCCAAGAATTTAATATCTCCAATATAATATTTGTTTCCCTCCTCTATTTTTATATTAAAACTTAATCTGTCAATTGCTTTGTCATAGGTAATCGAATCATATATAATTCGAGCATCGCGATAACCATTTTCTTTGTAAGTGTCTATAACCTTAACCAAGTCTTGTTTGTACTCGTCCTTGATGTATTTTGAAGCTCTAAAATCCAATCGGAATATACGGAAAAAGTTTCTTTCTTTGGTCTTTTTCATCATACGTCGCAATTGAGCATCGGTAAACACGGTATTTCCTTCAAAGTTTATATCTTTGATTCGTGTTTTGCTTCCTCTATCAACCATCACATTCATTCTTACTTGCCCTTCGATGGTATCGGAAATGGTCGAAATAATAGATTTGGTACGATAGTAACCCTCTTTTTTAAATTTATTCTCAATATAATTTTTGGTAGTGGTAATCAAATTTTCGTTTACTACTTTTCCTTTAGTAAGACTTGCCTCCTTGATTATTGATTCCGCTTTTGATTTTTTCACACCAGTTACCTTCGCCTCACTCAATCTGGGCAACTCGTTAAGGTTCAATCTCAGAAAAACGCTATCACCCTTAATATCATCTATATACAAGTTAATATCGGTAAACATTCCCAACCCCCACAACTTTTTTATGGCGTTAGCTGTTTCCTCACCAGGCACTTGTATTTTATCGCCTTTTTGAAGTCCTGTAAAAGTTACCACAGTCTGCTCTTGGTAACTTGTTTTGCCTGTAACCTTTACTCCTCCTAGTATATAGGTTCGACCTGCCAAAAAATCCTCATTGGGCTGAGCATACGAAAATTGTAGCCCTAAAAAAAGCATCAACAATATACACACACGGCTCCACGAAGGGAAAATTCTATTTAATCTGCTCACTTGTTTTTCCAAATCTACGTTCTCTTTTTTGATAACTAATAATAGCTTCATACAAATTTTTTTCTTCAAAATCAGGCCATAACACCTCGGTAAAATACAACTCCGAATAGGCTATTTGCCATAACAAAAAATTACTAATTCTATGTTCTCCGCTGGTGCGAATTAGCAAATCTACATCAGGTAGATTTTGGGTGTAAAGATGCTGATTTATTACCAATTCATCAATATCTTCAACCGAAATTAAATTATTTTTAACTTTTTCAGAAATCACTTTAACACAACGCACCAACTCCTCACGAGAGCCGTAACTCAACGCCACCGAAAGCAACATTCCTGTGTTATCTTTGGTTTTATTTATAGCCTCATCTAAAGGCTCTCTTACTGATTTGGGCAAATCATTAATGTTACCTATAACTTCAAACTTTATATTATTTTGATGGAGTCGGGCTATTTCGGTTTTTATGGCTTTTACAAGTAACTTCATCAAGGCCTCCACCTCTGCTTTGGGTCTATTCCAATTTTCGGTAGAAAAGGCATAAAGTGTCAGGTGTTTTATCTGCAGTCTGGCACAGGTTTCGATGGTTCGTTGCACCGCTTTCTGTCCGTTTTGATGTCCAAAAACCCTTAACTTCCCTCTTTGTTTTGCCCATCGTCCATTACCATCCATTATAATGGCGATATGTTCAGGTAGGTTTGTTTTATCTATTTTGTCTAATAATTCCATAAATTAAAAAGAGCAGTAACACGGTTGTTCTCCAAACATATAAGTTAATGTTATTCCTGTAAACACATACCAATCTTTACTACTGAGATTTCCAAATTTATATTGTTGATACTCACCAGATTTTGGATTACTACCGTCCAAATCATCAACAAAGGTATACCTTGCTCCTACCTCTACGCCTAGCACAAAACTGCGATTCAACTTGGCTTTGACGCCCACTACCATCGGAATAGCAAACGAGCCATTTTTCTTGTCCAATTGCTCTTTAGCATCTTTAAAGTACTTGCTTTCGTATCTAAAATAACTAAGCCCCGTAAACACATAAGGCGTAATTTTAGTGTCCAAACTGTGCAAGTTAAAATCAAAAAAGTTAAATTCTAATGCTGCTGTAAATTCAGTTACTGCATTTTCCAAAACATAGCCTCTTTCTTTTCTTGAAGTAGCCGATTGGGTATCGTCTATTTTCAAATTAGATGTCAATACCGACAAACGCCAAGAGTGCCGCGGAGACCTATTATACCTAAAAACGCCTCCTATAGCCAGACTATTGGGGGCTATATAATCTTCTTTCCCCACATCACCCACAGCATTACTTCCGCCAGCAAATATGCCCAGTTCGTATATTTGTGCTGAAAGTGTAGTTGTAGACAATAATACACCTAATAATATTAGTAAAAAAGACCTCACTTTTTGATTAAAATAGGTTGCAAATATAATAATATTCATATTTATTACAGCTATTATTTTTTATTTTTCAAAATAAAATCTCTTTTCAAACGTGGGTTTGTGCTTTTTAGTGTATATTTTTTATAATTTTAATCGCATTTGTAGCACTATTTTGAATGCAAACTGATTTTTCGATAAAATCAAAAAAAGAGTATCTTTGCAAAAAATAAACACAATGCAATTATTATTATATTTAGCTGTATATCCGCTACTTTGGACACTTTCGGTACTGCCCTTCAGAGTGTTGTATTTGATTTCGGATTGTTGCTTTGTTTTGATATATTACATCGTTGGTTATCGTCGAAAAGTGGTAAACTCCAATATCAAAATGGCATTGCCTCACCTATCGGACAAGGAGGTCAAAGAAGTCGAAAAAAAATCGTACCGACACCTCTGCGATATGTTTTTGGAAATGATCAAAACCCTATCCATCTCCACTTCCGAAATCGAAAAAAGATTTGTTTTTACCAATCTGGACATCTACAAAAAATTGGAGCAAGACAACAAAAGCATCGTCCTACTATGCACACATTATGCTAGTTACGAGTGGGTTATATCAATGAACCGACATGTCAAATTCAAAGGATATGCTATTTATAAAAAAATCAACAACAAGTATTTTGATAAGTTGGTCAAAAAAATACGCCAACGCTTTGATGCCAATCTGATTCACATACACGAAACGGGAAAAATAATCAAATCTAACGAAGAGAAAAACATCAAGGGAGTGTACGGTTTTGCCAGTGATCAGTCGCCTCAATTACGCAAAAAAAATCACTGGGACAGCTTTATGGGAATCGAAGTACCGATATATGTTGGAGTAGAACAATTGGCAAAACATTTTGATATGAATGCCGTGTACCTGAATGTAATCAAAACAAAAAGAGGACATTACGAGGCTACTTTTGAGGTGCTTTCCACCAATGTAAAAGAGCTTGACAATTACGAATTGATGCGTCTGTACCTTGACCGTGTGGAAAAACAAATACGCCAAAAACCCGAATATTACCTTTGGACACACCGCCGCTGGAAACACCATAGCAAGAAAAATCAATTTTAAATTAACTATGTTATGAAAAATATACGCCTATCCGAATACAAAGTTTTCGCTTACAGAATGGCTCTCGTGTATCTTTTTTACAGCTTATCAAGGTTGCTTTTTGTGTATTTTAACGCTGATTTATTGCAAATTGACAATCTTTCCGAATTGTTAAACATTTGTTTCTATGGACTTCGGTTCGATACTACGGCGATATTGTACATCAACTCCTTATTTATCTTGTTATCGATTATTCCCATTCGCAAAAGTACAAGTCAAGGATACCAAAAAATGTCGTTTTACATCTACTTTATTACCAACAGCATCAGTATTGCTTTCAACTATGTGGATATGATTTACTACAGATTCACATTTGCACGTAGCACAACAAACATCACGGAAAGCCTTGAAAACGAACAAAATAAGATCACATTACTTTTGAACTTCTTGCAAAATTATTGGTATATCTTCCTCTTGTTTTTTGCTTCGATGGCTCTTTGGATATTTTTATACAAAAAAGTCAAAATCAAACCACAATCGACCATCGGTAACGCTGCGTATTATGGCTATTCGGCACTATTTTTTGTAGGTATTGTGATACTTACCATTACAGGAATACGTGGAGGCGACCTCAAGAAAAGCACCCGACCAATAGGCGTGGTTGATGCCAACAATTATGTAACCAAAATCAATCAGGCAAATGCCATACTCAACACGCCCTTTTGTATGCTTCGTTCCATTAACAAAAAAGGTTTTAAAAAAGTTCATTTTGTTTCTGATGATACGATTGAAAAACTAATTGTGCCTACCAAACAATATCCTTCTGATGGTTTTCAGAAAAAAAACGTGGTCATCTTCATTATGGAAAGTTTTGGGCGAGAATACATTGGGGCTTTCAACCAAAACACCAACATCGATGGCTATCAGAGCTTTACGCCTTTTTTGGATTCGTTAGCACAACACAGTCTTATTTTCGACAATGCTTATGCCAATGGGTCAAAATCCATTCACGCAATGCCTTCGGTTTTGGCAGGAATACCATCGTTCAAAGAGGCGTTCACCTCATCGTCTTACGCCAGTACCGATATGGAGTCATTGGTATCGATATTCAACAAAGAGGGCTATAACACTTCGTTTTTTCACGGAGCTCCAAACGGAAGTATGGGATTTTTGGGATTTAGCAATATTTTGGGTTACAACAACTATTTTGGAAAAAACCAATACAACAACGACAAGGATTTTGACGGCGTTTGGGGAATTTGGGACGAGAAATTCTTCCAATTTATGAAAACGGAATTAGACCAACAAACCGAGCCTTTTATGGCAACGATGTTCTCTGTAACTTCGCACGAGCCTTTTCAAATTCCGAGTGCGTTTAAAAATGTATTTACTGATAGCCTTTTGCCTATACACAAATGTATCCGCTATTCGGATTATGCCTTGAAAGAATTTTTCCGTACAGCCCAAAAGCAACCTTGGTTTAACAACACCTTATTTGTAATCACTGCTGACCACTGCAATCAGGTGTATTACCCTGAATATCAATCAGCTCTGAACCGAACAGCGATTCCAATTTTATTTTATTCACCGAGCGACCCTCAACTCCAAGGACGCGACTCCCACTGGGCTCAACACATCGACATCTATCCTACCATATTGGATATTTTGGGCTACAACCAGCCTTTCCGAAGCTGGGGACGAAGTTTGCTCAACCAAGAAGAAGTACCTCCTTTTGCTATAAACTACCTTAACAATCAATATCAGTTTATGTACGGAGATTACGTGTGTACTTTTGACGGACAAAAACCTACGGGATATTTCCACAAAACGGACACCAACTACACCAACAACCTCATAAACACCAATAATCCTGAATTTGTTAAAATCAAAACAATGTGCGAATCGTTCCTTCAAAACTATTTCGATAAGATCATTAATAAAAAACTTTAACTTATTGTTAACGTAAACATATTTTTATTTCTCCGATATTTGAACAAGTCTAGCCATTAAAAACAAAAAGTTATGAAAAAGATAATTTTAACTACGGTTGCACTTTTAGGTGCTTTTGGAATGTCTTATGCAAATGAAACAGAAACTTTGGATAAGCAAGAGAAGTTATCAGTCGGACCTATTGACGATTGCTATACAGACTTCAACAAAAATGTAAATATGCTTATGGATTGTGGTATTGATGAAGATTTAGTATACGATTTTGCCATAGCTGTATTTAACGATTGTATAGAAGCAGCAACTAGCTCTTCTAGAGAATAATTATTGTTTAACTTGTTAATCTTAAAAAGAAGCTGTCCAAAAAGGATAGCTTCTTTTTCAAAAAAAATATGAAAGGATTATTTTTATTATTAACCAATATATTGGTCGTGTTGGGCTATGCTCAAACGGCACAGATTACCTATAAGGTAGTTATTCCTACTTCGGAAGAAGAACAAGTAATAATGAAGGCACTAAACAAGCCTGGTGATGAGGCTTCTTGGTCGGCTGGGGCTGAAAAACTTACCTTTATTTTGGATATAAACGGCACAAATTCGGTGTTCTACCTACAAGAGGGAATCCAAAATAAAGACCTCAATACACAGATGGCTCTCGCATTTATAAGATATGAAGCCCCTGTGTATTACACCGCTAATCAGCCTTACAAATACTACAATAACAAAGCCAGTATTTTTTTCGATAATAACGAGTTTATAATCGAAGAAGCAGTAGTTTCGGATTGGAAACTCGAAAACGAAAGCAAAAGCACTCAAGGTTTTACCTGTTACAAAGCTGTGGCTACCGCTCAAGACAATGCCCCTATTGTGGCTTGGTATTGCCCTGAATTGTCGTTCGGATTTGGTCCTCTTGGTTACGGACGTTTGCCAGGAAGCATCTTGGAACTGCAAGTAGGCGAAACGCTTTTTGGAGCTACCAAAGTATCAACCAAAGTTCGTGTTGAAGCCATTAATCCCAACAAGTTGAAAGGTAAAAAAATAAGTAAAGAAGATTTCGCAAAGCTCAAAATCGAACGAGCAGAAGGAATGTAAGTCATCATTATCTTCGTTTTTTCCAAAAAACAACGTCTTCCCAAAGTCGTTCCGATGGAGCGTATTTCTGATGTATAACCCTAAAAAAGAGCGTATGAGAAAAAATCACTATTTTGGATTATTGATTATTGTGGTTTGTATATGCACAGGATACGCTCAGCAAACAGAAAACCTAACAGGAGTAGTATCCGATACTTTGAACCAACCTCTTGAGGGTGCGAATGTTTTGGGGCAACCTCTTGACGATGGTGCTACGTTCAAATTTGCCATAACTGACAACAAAGGACGTTATCAGTTAGAGCTTGATCAAGGTGCGGATTATAAAATATCCGTGTCCTATTTGGGATACACTACACAAGAAATGATGTTTTCCAAAGACAAACCAATCAGCCAATACAATTTTAGACTAGAAAAATCGAGCCATATCATCGAAGAGGTCGAAATCAGCACGGTATATCGTCCTGTGGTGGTCAAAAAAGATACCTTGGTGTACGATATGCAATCTTTTTACTCCGACAGCGATCGGAGGGTTAAAGACTTGCTCAACAAACTCCCTGGTGTAGAGGTCGATAACAAAGGAAAAGTCAAGGTTCAGGGAAAAGATGTAACCCAACTTTTGGTAAATGGAAAGCCTTTTATGGGTGGCGACACCAAACTGGGAGTCAATTATATCCCTGCCGATGCCATCGACAAAATCGAAATGATTGACAAATATTCGGAAGTAGGCTTTCTGAAAGGGTTAGATGGTTCGGAAAAGGTGGCTATGAACCTCGAACTAAAAGAAGATAAAAAGAACTTGATTTTCGGCGATTTACAGGCAGGTGGCGGCAACGACAAACACTATCTGCTTCGTTCGGCTCTTTTTTATTACTCGCCTAAATTTAACGCCAGTTTTATCGGCGATTTGAACGATATTGGTCTGGCGGCTTTCGACTTGGAGGATTTGTTCCGATTTCAGGGCGGAATCAGCTCTTATAGTGATGTTAGCAAGAAAAACATAGTCGATTTGTCGGCTTTAACCCAAAATACAGACGAGCTGACCCACAAGAAATCGCAATTCGCGGCATTGAATACCAGTGCTGATTTGTCGGAAAAATTACAACTATCAACCTATGTGATTTTTTCAAAACAATTTTACAGAAGTCAGTGGCAAAAAAACATTGATTACATTATCAATCAGCAATATACCCACGAACAAAACAAATCCATTTCGGAGGGTAATAACCTGCTGGGCTTAGCAAATCTTAAACTAGATTATTTTGCTTCCAAAAACGAAAAATGGCAATACAATGCTTATTTTGAATTGCTCAACAACGGCACAAATTACAATTCGGAAACGGTAACCAACCAAAAGAAATCTGCCATTCAATCGCTTTTTGACACCGATAAAATGTCGTTCCGTCAGTATTTGGAGTGGCACAAATCGTATAACACCAAACACACAACCTCTATGGTGGTGAGCCATTCGTATTGGAACACCAACCCAGAGCAACACTGGAAAAATGACCGCGAGTTTCAAACTTGGGCATCGCCTATATTCCCTGACAATCCGTATCATATCCATCAAAATCAATTTCAAAAAGAAAACCAACTCGATTTTGTATTTCGGTATTATTGGTTGTTCCACCCCAAGCATCATTTGCATTTTCACATAGGAAATACCTTTACAAATTCCAAACTCAGTGGCAATGCCGACCAGATATTAAATAATGGCGTGGCACATCAATTGTCATCGTTCTACAACAATTTGCAATACCGTTCAAACGATTCGTATTTGGGAGTTGATTACCAATTTCAGATAGGTAAACTCACCAATAAGACTTCTGTATTTTTACACAATTATTTTTTGGATACTAAACAGCCTACTCTAGATTATCAATACCGTCTTTTTGCTTTAGAACCCTCTTGGGATAGCGAATATCGTTTTAGTAATTTTGAAAAAATATCGTTAAAATACAGCTTACAAAATCAATTTCCTAATGCAGGCCAACTTGCCGAAGGCTACGTGATTAAAGATTACAATCGGATATTTGCAGGAAATGGAATACTCCACAACGAGAAGTTTCATACAGCCTCACTCCGATATAGTAAAATTAGCCTATATCGAGGGATTAACGGATTTGCAAATCTGCGATACAATCAAAAATTAGAAGGCAATAGAAATCAGATGTTGTTTTCGGACAACAATCATTTGAGCAATCCTGTGGGCATACATACGCCAGAGACCAATTGGAATGGTTTTGTATCGTTACAAAAGAAGATTAAGTTTGTCCGCGTGGGAATCAATTCGATGTTCTCTTGGTCTGAATATCATCAAAAAATAAACGGAGTTGTTACGGCTAATTCGCGTAGTACACAGCGGTACGGAGTCGATTTGCGTACGGCTTCTAACAAATTACCTACGGTGTATTTGGCTTATTATAAGGGATTTGGCTCTTACAAAGGCAGTTCGACCAACTCGGTAAGTTCGGACTCGTTCGATGCTCGACTGGAACACACGCTATCCAAATCGTTTAAGGCGTATATAAACTATAGTTATTTGTACAACAAAAACGGTGCAACCCAACAAGGAGCGGACAGTCAGAAGTTGGATTTTACAATTGAGTACAAAAATACTTCGCGTCCTTTTGGGGTAAGCCTAACCCTTAACAACATCTTGAATTACAATTCGCGAACCACCAACTACATCACCGACTACACCATACAGGAAGATGTGGTCTATCTGATGCCTCGCGTGATATTATTGTCCTTGCATTACAATCTGTAGTTTTGGTTTTTTAATCGTGTTTTTTAGGTCTTAAAAGCATTTTTCTCAAATCAATCAATACATTTTTTTGTTTATTTTTATTTTTTTGTATATTTGGAGGACTAACTAAAAACAAATAAATTATGTTTAAAAGAATTTTACTATTAAGTACTCTTTGTCTAAGTCTGATGGCTTGTGATAAAGAAATTGAAAAAACTGACCCAAACATCTCAGACAAAAAGGGTTAGAAATGCCACTCGAGAATTTTAGAATGGCTATTAACGAAATGAACCAACCTAGGTATTTCCCTACAAAAGAATATACTGAAAAGTATGGTAGCGAACTTTCTGACCAAAGAAAACAGATTCTGTTTGAACCTGCCAAAGAACTTATTTATTCTACAGGAATAACAGAAAAAGAACTAATGACCAAGACAAATGGAGATGTAAACGACATCTTGAATATGGCTTTTAAAATTTATATTAATAAAACTTCTAAAAAACAATAATTATGAAAAAGATATTTAGCCTTATTTTTACAACCGTTTTTTGTTTGAATTTATTTGCTGCGGACATACTTAACGTTGTTAATGCTACCAATAACTATAGGTTGTACTTTAGTGTCATTGCAAAAAAGACTGGTGCTTGTTATCCTGAATTCAGATGTTACAACAACTCTGGTGTTTCGGGATATTTAACCCTTGATGCTGGAAACACATTATCTTTTAGTAACTACCTACAACTTAGTAGCTATTATCCGAACCTTAGCCTTAGTATGCAAATGCATCAAGGAGGTCCTACTTTAAATAATGGAACTATTAATTCTACTAATACTATTTTTACAACACTTAATGCCAATTGGTCAAACATTATCTACAAGGTAAGTCATAATACTACAGGGTATACAGAGGGCGTATGGTTAGGTTTTGGTGATTTTTACGCTTGTCATAACCTGTCGGATTCTTGGGGAACTTATGGAACTACACAAACACATAGTTTTACTTCGTTTTCAATAGGAGACGAACGTTATTTTGTAGTTAGTGAATATTAAATATTAAAACTTGATTTGTTATGAAACATTTTATCACAATATTGTTGTTGATTGTGTCGGTACTTGTATCGGCACAATCCAACAGAAAATATACCAGAGTTTGGTCTACTTACTTTGGAGGAGCGGGTACTAGTGCTGTTACAGGGGTGGTGGATTCTCACGGAAATGCTATTGTATTGTTTTATATAGGTGCTCCTATACCAAATGAGGAAGATTATTACAATCAATTTTCTACAGACGAGAACTTTCCTTTTAATGAAAATCGTACATTTATTGCCAAATTTTCTTCTGATGGAACGTTAATCTATTCAAAATATACTCCTTTCTTTGTTCACGATTTGCTTATCGATTCCAACGACTATTTGTATATTTTAGGAACAACCAACAATCCTGATTTGGCTACGCATCATATTTGGGATTTTGATTTTGGAACCTCAAGCTCAATAGTAGCAAGGTTAAACCCTGATTTGCTAATGGATTGGTGTGCTAATGTTCCATCGGACGTTAATTCAATGTGTTTTGACGATGACCAAAACTTGTACGTTGCAGGAACTACGCTTACCAATCAAGGAATAACAACTGATGGAACTTTTCAGCCTGACTTTATTGCCGAACCCTCTACTAACGGAGGATATATCAAAAATGGCTTTGTATTTAAGTTAAATAATCAGGGGCAGCTACAATGGTCAACCTATAACGGAATAGACTTATTTTCACCTAAAATTTCTTTTTGTAATAACGAATTAGTACTTTTTTTTGGCTTTAATTTAACACAAAACACTTACCTATTCAATCAATATGGTAATTATTACCATACAGCAGATGCTTATCAACAAACTCCTACTAATCAAATAGTTTCAAAATTCAACCCTAACAATGGACAACGTGTTTATAGTACCTATATCGGAAATGACAATTTTGTTATAACAGACTTGGCTTGTTATAATGGATATTTCTATACACTATCAGTTACTTCTGGAGGTTTAGATAGCAGTCTTATCAGTCCTGATGCCTATCAGCCCAATTATGGAGGAGATCTTTATGACCTCCATTTAGGAAAATTTGAACACAATCTCAGCCCTATTGGAGGCACTTATATTGGAGGAAATGGTATAGATTATTGTCATCCTAATCACAAGGCACTTATTTTAAATAACAAAACTTTGCGTTTGGCTGGAGGAACTTTTAGTAACAACCTTAACTTTGATGGTTTGACCCCATACCAGAATAATAATAATAATGGTGAAGAAGTATTGATAATGGAGTTTGCAACTGATGGTCTTAGCCCAACTTGGGGGAGTTACTTTGGCGGAAGTGGTGAGGATGTTTTGCCCAATTTAATCTATGTCGATGATCAAACGTTTTATGTAATAGGCGGTACTACAAGTAGTCAAGACATTGCAACAGCTGGTAGTTATCAAGAAAACTTAAGTATCCATCCCAATTTTCCTAATCATACAGCAAATGGTTTTGTTACCAAGTTTGTTTTGAACAATGAGCTTAATGTAGAAAATCACCATTTCGGAAATGAGTTTGTATTGTATCCTAATCCTACAACGGAGGTGGTTACCATACAAGCCAATCAACTATCCGAAATCAACTCGGTGGAGGTGTTTAATACTCTTGGACAGAAAGTATTTGAAGATAAGTACAACAATGTTGTTCGTGTAGAGCTAAATTTTAGTCAATTTTCCAAAGGTATTTATTTGATTAAGGTCAATGATTCTTTTTTACAAAAAGTTGTTTTAAAATAAACAAAACAGGCTTAATAGGATTACAATTCATTTCTCTATCAAACACCACCATACAGAACGTTAATCTTATAACTAAAACAACATTAACTATTCAATTAGGTACTCAAACAAACATCACATATTAACAAACAGATTGTTTTCATTTCTTCTATTATATCAAAAAACCACCCTTTTGAGGTGGTTTTTTGCTGTTTAATTAAAAAACTAATT
>JAUMYH010000011.1 GCA_030528745.1 Bacteroidota bacterium | reverse complement strand
TTCCATCTCATTGATTTTAAAGTGCAAAGATACAGAAAATATATTAGTAAATCAATAATTTTTTTCATACTCAAAATTTAATTTATCAATTCGACATATTTTACACAATTACCATTTTCTAAAGCACACTGATTTCGTCTTGTTCCAACAGCGTTTCTCCCTTTAGGCGGAGTAATATTTGAGCCACCGTAATTACATCTCCTTGACAATAATCCACTATGCGTTCAATGTCTTTATCTTTATAATAAATTTCCCCTACCATTGACCCATCAATATCTTCTTTGGGTGAGGCTACCGCCAAAATATTGGACAACAACCGAAGCGAAATATAATGCTTATAATCGCCAAACTTCCACAATTCAAGCGTATCCAGATGTGGCACTTCCCAAGGTTTTTTGCCAAAAAGTTGTAATTTGTCAGGCAAGGTCAATCCGTTTATCAACATTCTACGAGCAATATACGGAATGTCGAACTCCTTAATATTATGCCCACAAAACAGGTGTTCTGTTTGAGAAAAGTGCTTGTTTACAAGGTTGGAAAAATCTTCCAGAATGGCTTTTTCATCTCCATAAAAAGAGGTGATTCTGAAGTTGCGTTGGTCTTTTTTTAAAAAGAAATACCCTACCGATATACAGATAATTTTTCCAAATTCTGCCCATATCCCTGCCCTCTGATAAAGTTCGTCTACGGTAATATCATCACTGATTTGTCTTCTTATTTTCGTTTGGAACAACTCCTGCTCTAAGGCTGACAACATCGAAAAATCTTGATAAAGAGGCACTGTCTCAATATCCAAAAAAAGAATATTTTTAAGATTTATTCCCCGAAACATCTGCTAACATTTTGTAGGTTTGGTCGATATAAATGTAAAAATCATCGCTATGTGGGTCTTCCTCAGATTGTCTGCCTTTGAGATGTCCTAATCGCACAATCATCAGATTGTCTTCTGGAATTACAATTACAAATTGCCCCAAATGTCCTCGCATATAATAAATATGTTTGCCCAAATAATCCGACAACCAAAAACCATAACCATACGGAGTATCTTTAAATCGTGGTTTTGTGCTGAGTTGAACAAATGTAGAATCGAGTATTTGTTTGCCATTCCATTTGCCGTGTTGTTTATAAAGTTTGCCCAAACGAGCAAAATCACGAGCGTTACTGGCTATACAACAATAGGCTTTTTCGATGCCATCTTCTGTATCTAACTGCCAAAATGCCTTATTTTCAGAGCCTAATGGTTTCCAAAAATATGCTGACAAAAAATCCGAGAGCTTTTGTCCTGTTGCTTTTTCTAATACCATTGCCAAAAGTTGTGTATCTCCACTAGAATACGCAAATTCTTGACCTGGCTTTTTAACCACTTTCAAGTTCAAAATCGTTTTGGGAAGATTATCTCCAAAATACGCCCTTGTAACCACCGAAAACGGACTGTAATAACGTTCGTCCCAATTAAGCCCCGATGCCATAGACGACAAATCTCCAACGGTCAGCTCTGCTGCCAATCCGTTTGAAAATTCAGGAAAAAAATCCGACACAGGCTGATTCAGTCCTTTAATATATCCCAACTCAATAGCCTTTCCCAAACAGGCAGACACATAACTTTTGGCTAATGAAAAAGAATTGGTATGTGAATTTTGATTGTACTTATCAAAATATTGCTCATGCCAAATACTATCGTTTTTAATAATCAAAAAAGCTATTGTTTGGAGTTCGTTATGTATTTTCAAAAGTTCTTTGGTGGGTTCTACCTGGTTATAATTTTGATGAATAGCCCACGGCTCAACAGTTCCGTTATCAATATTTCGATTGGGAAAATACGTGTAGTCATCTAAAAATGCCGTTTTGTGTCCTGTAAGATACGTAACCCTTACTGCCTTAATAATATACTCAACATCAAAGGCATACAACAACCCTACAATTGAAGTTATCAAAATCACTATCCCTATAAATATTTTCCTAATCATATACCTCAAGTATTTAATTAAACTTCTGCTGATAAAATTATACAAAAGAAACTGATTGGCAAAATTTTCAAAACATTTTTTGCCTACTTATCAGTGCATTTTAAGTGTTTTTTGGAATTACTTTTTTCAAAAAAAATAATTTTGACCCCAAATTCAGATACTTTAGCATTATCTGGTTTGATTTTCTAAAAAATATTAGTACTTTTGTTACTTGGAACTAATTTATATAATTAAAATTTATGACTCATAACATCAAACCAGGAGTAGCTACTGGCAAAGAAGTACAAGAAATATTCAGATACGCTAAAGAAAAAGGATTTGCATTACCAGCTGTTAATGTGGTTGGTTCTAGTTCTATCAACGGAGTGTTAGAAACTGCTGCCAAACTTAAAGCCCCTGTAATCATTCAGTTCTCGAACGGAGGAGCTGCTTTTAATGCTGGTAAAGGATTAGACAATACCAATCAGAAGGCGGCTATTGCAGGTGCTATTGCAGGTGCCAAACACATTCATACACTTGCCGAACTTTATGGGGCTACGGTAATCTTGCACACCGACCACTGTGCCAAAAACCTTCTGCCTTGGATTGATGGACTACTTGATGCAAGTGAGGAGCATTTCAAACAAACCGGCAAACCTCTTTATAGCTCTCACATGCTTGATTTATCAGAAGAACCGATTGAAGAAAATATCGAAATTTGTGTAAAATACCTTGAGCGTATGAGTAAAATGGGTATGACCCTCGAAATAGAACTCGGTATTACTGGAGGCGAAGAAGACGGCGTAGACAACTCTGATATAGATTCTTCTAAACTATACACCCAACCCGAAGAGGTTGCTTATGCTTATGAACAACTAAGCAAAGTATCCGACCAGTTTACCATTGCTGCTGCCTTTGGTAATGTACATGGGGTTTACAAGCCTGGTAATGTTAAACTTACGCCAAAGATACTGAAAAATTCGCAAGAATACGTACAGCAAAAGTACAATACAGGTTACAATCCTATTGATTTTGTATTCCATGGAGGTTCAGGGTCGTCT
The DNA here is from genome assembly GCA_030528745.1 of Bacteroidota bacterium. Taxonomy (GTDB): domain Bacteria; phylum Bacteroidota; class Bacteroidia; order Flavobacteriales; family Flavobacteriaceae; genus Flavobacterium. The sequence goes on along the minus strand of JAUMYH010000011.1, from coordinate 37,947 downwards.
CTTGAAGAGATTAGAGAAGCTATTTCGTACGGAGTTATTAAGATGAACATCGACACCGACCTTCAATTTGCTTTTACAGAAGGTATTCGCGACTATATGACCAGCAAAATCGACTACCTACGCACTCAAATTGGCAATCCTGAAGGAGAAGATGCTCCTAACAAAAAACATTACGATCCGCGCAAATGGGTACGCGAAGGAGAAATGACCTTTAACAAACGTCTAGAACAGGCTTTTGCAGACCTTAACAACATCAACACTTTGTAATAATTAACCTTAAATCAATCAATTATGTCTTGGTTTAAAAGAAAAGAAAAAGGAATTCAGACTCCTACCGAAGAAAAAAGAGATGTTCCAAAAGGACTTTGGTACAAATCGCCGACTGGGAAAATTGTAGATTCTGAGGAGTTGGCTCGTAATTTTTACGTATCTCCAGAAGATGGCTACCACGTACGAATCGGTAGTAAAGAATATTTTGAAATACTATTTGATAATAACGAATTTAAAGAGCTTGATGCTGATGTAATATCAAAAGACCCTCTCGAGTTTGTGGACACCAAAAAATACGTTGATAGACTTGCCGAAACCATTAACAAGACCAAACTCAAAGATGCTGTACGTGCTGCAGTGGGCAAATCAAAAGGCAAAGATTTGGTTATAGCTTGTATGGATTTTGCCTTTATTGGAGGATCAATGGGGTCGGTAGTGGGCGAAAAAATCTGTAGAGCTATTGACTATTCTCTAAAGCATAACATTCCCTTTATGATGATTTCAAAATCGGGAGGGGCTCGTATGATGGAAGCTGCTTATTCGCTTATGCAAATGGCTAAAACATCGGTAAAATTAACCCAATTGGCCGAGGCTAAAATTCCTTATATCTCGTTATGTACAGACCCTACCACTGGAGGAACTACAGCTTCTTATGCTATGCTCGGAGATATTAATATCTCTGAACCAGGGGCTCTTATCGGATTTGCAGGGCCACGAGTAGTTAAGGATACCACTGGAAAAGAACTTCCAGATGGCTTCCAAACAGCAGAATTTGTACTCGAACACGGCTTTTTGGATTTTATCACACCTCGTAAAGACCTCAAAGATAAAGTCAATTTGTATTTAGACCTTATCCTGAATCAAGAAATCAGATAATATATTAAAAACTCAACTTTAAGGTTGGGTTTTTTTATTACAATTATTTTGTATCTTTATCGTTATATATTTATTAACCAAAACTCTTTTAGATATGAAAAAGATTCTATTTCTATCATTAGCCTTCGTATTATGGAATTGCTCCTCGGACGATAACAACGCTCAACCTGACTCCATTATCAACAACGCTTCGTATTCACCTCAACAGATAGGGAATTATTGGACGTATAATGTACTATCGGACGTTGTTGGAAAAGATTCTCTTTATATATCAAGTTCCACCGTTCACGAAGGAGAAGATTTATATAACTACACCGCCCAAATTCCAACTTATGGATACTATTCTAACTTGATGAATGGCAGTAGTATACGCTCGACAGAAACCGCATTATTTATAAATGGAAATATGTCTTTAGGTGATGTGTTTGGCAACAATGTACCGATGAATATTGATTTTAACAACTTCAAATTCTTCGATAGTAACGCTACCAATGGCACTATTTTGGACAACAAAAACGGATATTATGAGATTCCGTACCAAGACAATGGCATTCTGAAGGTTACCTACAATCTTACAACAGAAGCTGGAGAAAACTTAGCTACCTACACTCAAGGAGGCAACACCTACTCTGATGTCAAGCAATCCAAAATCAGACTCAACGTGAAGGTTGTGGCAACCATAGTAGTCAATGTACTTGGTGTACCTACCAGCTTTGACTATACGCTACTCAACTCGCAAGATGTACTTATATCGATCCAATACTATGCCAAAGGAATAGGAATGGTATTTGCCAACACCGATTTCCAATACAGCATTGACGAATTACCTGCAGGATTTAATCTTCCTATACCGCAAAACTATTCATCAAATACAAAAGAATCTTTAGCGTCTTATAAAGTGGAATAATTCCTTTCGTAGCAATACAAAAAAAGCTGCCCTTTTCGGACAGCTTTTTTTGTATCGATTAATTTTCTTTAGCCTCCTTTATATTTTGCAAAAATTGGTCAAAAAGATACCTCGAATCGTGTGGACCTGGACTTGCCTCTGGGTGATATTGCACCGAAAATACAGGTTTGTTCTTCATACGCATACCTGCAACCGTTTGGTCGTTTATGTGCAAATGTGTAATTTCAAACTCCGAATGCTCTTCTAACGCCTTTTTATCGACAGCAAATCCGTGATTTTGCGAGGTTATTTCTCCCCTATTGGTGATTAGGTTCTTTACTGGATGATTTATCCCTCTATGCCCATTAAACATCTTATAGGTAGGAATTCCGTTTGCCAAAGCTATAGATTGATGCCCTAGACAAATACCAAAAAGAGGCTTTCCGTCAGCTATAATCTGTCTGGTAACTTCTTGTACGCCTACCAATGGCTCTGGATCACCAGGCCCATTTGAGAGGAAAAAGCCGTCAGGATTAAAATCTTTAAGTTCAGCATACGTAGCATTGTACGGATACACCTTTACGTAGCAATCTCTATCTACCAAATTCCGAAGAATATTTTTCTTGATACCCAAGTCCAAGGCTGATATTTTGTATTTTGCATCAGGGTTTCCTACAAAATAAGATTCTTTAGTAGACACCTTTGATGCCAACTCCAATCCTTCCATATTTGGAGCTAGAGCCAGTTGTTCTTTAAGTTGTTGAATATCTTCTGTTTCTGTCGAAATAATTGCATTCATAGCACCATTATCTCTAATATAGCTAACCAAAGCTCTAGTATCTACGTCCGAGATGGTTACAATATTGTATTTTTTGAGATATTCCAACAACGAGGATTCTGCATTTGGTCTTGAATAATCAAAACTAAAATTTTTGACCACCAAAGCCGCTATTTTAACGCTTTCTGACTCTACCTCATCTACATTTACGCCATAATTGCCAACGTGAGGCGTTGAGGCTACCATAATTTGTCCAAAATAAGAAGGGTCAGTAAATATCTCTTGATAACCAGTCATTCCTGTATTGAAACAAATTTCGCCAATAGATGTACCCTCTACGACAGCCTTTCCGTAGAAAATGGTTCCATCTGCTAATAATAATATTGCTTTTTTACGTGTTTGATATTTCATCTTTCAATTCTTATTTAAGACTTCACAAAAGTACATTAAAAAATATGCCTTTGCAATATAATTTTCTATTTTATATGATGTACAAAAATACTTCACTCTAAAAAAAAGGCAAATTTGCTAAACAAATTTGCCTTTTTTCTTTTATATCAGTTGAATTTAACCCAATACTTCTTTTACTTTTTTACCAATTTCAGCTGGCGAATCAACTACGTGAATTCCGTTTTCTCTCATAATTCGCTTTTTAGCCTCAGCTGTATCATCAGAACCTCCTACTATAGCACCAGCGTGTCCCATAGTACGTCCTTTAGGAGCGGTTTCTCCAGCAATAAATCCTACCACTGGCTTTCTGTTTCCGTCTGCCTTAATCCATTTAGCTGCATCAGCCTCCAATTGACCTCCGATTTCTCCAATCATCACGATACATTTTGTTTCAGGATCATTCATCAACAATTCAACTGCTTCTTTGGTTGTAGTACCAATTATTGGGTCTCCACCAATACCTATGGCTGTTGTAATACCCAAACCTTGCTTAACAACCTGATCTGCAGCTTCGTAAGTAAGTGTTCCTGATTTAGACACGATACCTACGCTACCTTTTTTGAAAACAAACCCAGGCATAATTCCTACCTTAGCTTCTTCGGCTGTAATCACTCCAGGACAGTTCGGTCCTATTAGTCTACATTCTTTTCCTTTTACGTAATCGTATGCACGTATCATATCAGCCACAGGAATACCTTCAGTAATAGTAATAATTACTTTAATACCCGCATCTGCAGCCTCCATTATAGCATCTGCAGCAAATGCTGGTGGTACAAATATAATACTTGTATCAGCCCCCACACCCTCTACTGCATCTTTTACAGTGTTAAATACTGGACGCTCCAAATGTGTAGTACCACCTTTACCAGGGGTAACTCCTCCTACAACATTAGTACCATATTCAATCATCTGCGAAGCGTGAAAAGTACCTTCACTACCAGTAAATCCTTGAACTATGATTTTTGAATTTTTGTTTACTAAAACGCTCATACTTATTATGGTTATTTTGTTTAAAATATAGGCAAAAATACGTTTTTATGTTTACTTACTAAAACTATTTAATTTATTTTTTTGTATTATTTTCTAAAAAAATTGACCCAACCCTATCTATATCACATACCTCTCTGATTATCAATGATTTTGACTGAAAATGTTTTTAGCTATTAATAATTGCCTCTGCTCTATCCACTATCATCTGAATTTGGTCTTCTATTGATAAAAAAGTGTTGTCTATCTGAATAGCATCATCTGCCATTACCAGTGGCGATTCTTTGCGAGTGGTATCTATTCGGTCTCGTTCCATAAGGTTTTTGTACACCTCTTCCAAAGAGGTTTGTTCTCCTTTTAGGGCAAGTTCATCAAAACGTCTTTTAGCTCTTACCTCTGGCGATGCGGTCATAAATATTTTGAGTTCAGCATTAGGAAATACTACCGTTCCTATATCTCTGCCGTCCATAACCAGTCCTTTTTCCTTTCCTATCTTACGCTGTGCCTCTACCATAAAGGCTCTGACTTTTGGCAACTTTGCTATATGACTTACGATTGAAGCAATGTGCATGGAGCGAATCTCCTTTTCGATATTTACACCATTGAGAAAAAGTTCCGACAAGCCTAATTTTGGATTATATACAAATGTAATTTCGTTTTGTTTTAATCTTTCCACCAACTGCTCTTGATTCACATCAAATACACATTCAAACTCCTGACTATTAGCTTTTTGAACAGATGTTACGACCAGTAAATTTTCTTTTTCGGCCAAAAAAGCCGCAGCCCTGTACATAGCTCCTGTATCGACATAAAAATATCCCAATCGTTTTGCTACCTCTTTGGCTGTAGTGCTTTTTCCTGTGGAAGAATATCCGTCAATAGCTATGATTATTTTTTTCATAAATCTAAAATTTTAAAAAAAGTTCGTTATTGCAATGAAGAATAACGAACCTTTTGAAGTATATTTTCAAAATCCAATTAGGCGTTCTGAGCTTTAAAGGTTTTTAGTTTTTCTATAAGCTTTGGAAGCACCTCAAAGGCATCTCCAACCACGCCGTAATCAGCCACTTTAAAGAACGGAGCTTCAGGGTCTGTATTGATAACTACTTTTACTTTTGAGGCATTAATCCCCGCTATATGTTGGATAGCACCTGAAATACCCACTGCAATATACAGATTCGATGCTACAGGCTTTCCTGTTTGTCCTACGTGTTCTGAGTGAGGTCTCCAACCAAGGTCTGAAACAGGTTTAGAACAAGCCGTTGCTGCTCCAAGTACTTCGGCCAATTCTTCTATAAGTCCCCATTTATCTGGACCTTTCATACCTCTACCTCCCGAAACAACGATTTCTGCATCAGCAATTGACACCTTGCCAGTTACCTTCTCTGTTTGTTCAACTTTTACTGCAAAATCGGCATCGTCCAACGAAGGGGTATAGTCTTCCTCCGAAAGCGACACTAGAGATGGTACTAATCCGAATGAATTTTTAGCTAAAGCCAACAATTTTACTTCGGTTGTTATTTCTGTATAATTGAATGCTTTGGTCGAAAAGGCGTTTCTTTTAACAACAAAAGGAGAAGTTGATTCTGGAAGAGCCACAACATTCGATACATATCCTGCTTGTAACCCTACCGCCAATAGTGGAGCTAAATACAAACTATCGGTAGTCGATGGTATTATCACCACTTTAGCACCCTCTTTTTGAGCTACTTGTTTAATTACAGCTGCATAAGCCTTAGCACTGAATTGCTTTAATTTGTCCTGATTAACTTTTACCACTTTATTAACGCCATATTCTGCCAACGAATCCACGCCATCGGCATTGATTGTAACGGCTGTTACGGTGGTAGACAATTGATCAGCTATTTTTCTAGCATAAGATGCCAATTCATAAGTTACTTTCTTGAATTTTCCGTCCGTAGACTCTGTGTATATAAGTACTGACATTGTATATTTATCTGTATTAAGTTATTAAATTACTTTCGCTTCATTGTGCAACAAATCAATCAGCTGATCCAACTGATCTGGATTTACTAGCTTCACTGCCGATTTAGGAGCTAATTTTTCAAAACGCACAACTTTAGTTTGCTCTGTTGCTCCAACAGGTTCTACTACTGTAATATTTTTGGTTCTGGCTGCCATAATACCTCTCATATTCGGAATGCGTAGGTCTTTTTCGTCTACCAATCCTTTTTGACCAGCTACCACTAATGGCAACGATGTAGATACGGTTTCTTTACCTCCATCTACCTCTCTTACAGCCTTTACCGAATTTCCTTCGACATCAAGGCTGATACACGAATTTACGAAATTAGCTCCCATTATAGCCGCTACCATACCAGGCACCATTCCTCCATTGTTATCTAACGATTCTTTTCCAGCTATAATCAAATCATAACCTCCATCTTGGGCTACTTTTGCTATTTGCGAAGCCAAAAAGAAGCTGTCTTTTGGGTTGGCGTTCACTCTTATAGCCTCATCTGCACCAATAGCCAAGGCTTTGCGGATAGTAGCTTCAGTTTCAGCCTCGCCCACATTTATTACATGCACGGTTGCACCTTGTTTTTCTTTCAGAACAACGGCTCTTGTAAGTCCGAATTCATCGTTTGGATTAATTACATATTGTACGCCATTTTTATCAAATTCTGTATCTCCATTCACAAAATTAATTTTTGAAGTAGTGTCTGGAACATGACTTATACAAACTAATACTTTCATTTTTTATTATTTTTTAAAAAAAGTTACTTATTTTTACGGTACGAAGATAGTTTTTTTTATCTAAAAATCAAAATATTCGTTTATTATTTAATATTTAGGCTTCTCTACAAACAGAAATATTAACTTAACTCGCCTTAATTATCATTATTTAAGTACCTTTGTGGTTTATTAATGTCTGACACAACTGATGAATTATACTTTACTAAACTCAATTAATAATCCAAAAGATTTAAAGAAACTTACTCCAAAGGCTCTTGACACCTTGGCTCAAGAAATCAGACATTTTATAATTGAGGTTGTTTCCACAAAAGAAGGACATCTTGGAGCTAGTTTGGGCGTTGTAGATTTGACCATTGCCCTTCATTATGTTTTTGACACGCCTAATGATTTATTAATGTGGGACGTTGGACATCAGGCCTATGGACATAAAATATTGACCGAACGCCGTAATCGTTTTCATACAAATCGTCAAAAAGGAGGGCTTTCAGGCTTTCCTAAAATATCCGAAAGCAAGTATGACGTATTCGGAACGGGGCATTCTTCCACTTCCATATCTGCTATGTTGGGCATGGCTATAGCTTCAAAAATAAAAGGAGACCACACCAAACATCACATAGCTGTAATTGGCGATGCTTCAATTTCGTCAGGTATGGCTCTTGAGGCTTTAAACCAAGCAGGAGTTACAGACGCTAACCTGTTGATTATTCTGAACGATAACGCAATGGGAATAGACCCCAATGTAGGTGCTTTTAAGGAACATTTCAACAAATTAGCTTCTGAACAAACCGAAAATAATATTTTCAGCAATTTACAAATCGATTATCACGGCGTGATTGATGGACACGACATCAAAAAATTAATTGAAACCTTAACGCAACTCAAACAACAACAAGGCGTGCGGCTTTTGCATGTCAAAACCGTCAAAGGCAAAGGTTTACAAAAGGCCGAGCAAGAACAAACCAAATATCATGCACCAGGCAAATTTGACAAAAGCACTGGCGAAATTCTTCAGACAGCCAACGGCACACTGCTTCCTCCCAAATTCCAAGATATATTTGGACGTACTCTGGTAGAACTTGCACTTCAAAATCAGACCATTGTAGGCATCACTCCTGCTATGCCTACAGGAAGTTCGCTGATTTATATGCTTGAACAGATACCTGACAGAGCTTTTGATGTAGGCATAGCCGAACAACATGCCGTAACGCTATCGGCAGGAATGGCACTGCAGGGAATGACCGTATATTGCACCATTTACTCTACTTTTATCCAAAGGGCTTATGACCAAATTATTCACGATGTGGCATTACAAAACATTCCTGTTATTTTTTGTATCGACAGAGCAGGGCTTGTAGGAGAAGATGGGGCAACACATCATGGCGTTTTGGATATTGCTTTTTTGAGATGTATTCCAAACATACAGATTTTCGCTCCATTAAACGGCACTGAATTGCGTAATATAATGTATACGGCTCAGAAAAGAGTCCATGCTCCTTTGTTTATCCGTTATCCTCGAGGAAGAGATGTTGATTTTCCTGACAACAACTTCAAAGAAATCGAATTTAATCAAGCTCTAAACCTCCGCCAAGGAACAAACACCGCTATCCTCACCACTGGATTTATTGGCAACAATGTAATTAAGGCTTTAGACGCTCTTGATACGGACTTTTTTTCGCATTACCATTTTGGTTACGTAAAGCCTCTTGATGTGGTTAGCCTAACTCGCATATTCCAAACGTATAAACAAATCATCACTGTTGAAGACGGAACTATTGTTGGTGGTTTTGGCTCAGGCGTTGTAGCATTTGCTTCCGAAAACAGATTTAACAACCCCATTGCCAAACTAGGAATCCCCGATTCGTTCATATCGCACGGAACAATTGAAGAATTACAAGAAGAGTGCGGTATTGGTATTAATGTCTTGATTGCTTTTTTCCAAAATAAAATGAAGGAATCTTAATTCAAAATTGTTTGTATAGAATGTAAATTTTATTTTGGAATAATAATTGTATTTCTTTATGAAGTAATATCAAAAATCGTTTTTTATGAAAAAATACATTTTATTATTAATTCTTTTATTTTCAACTTCAAATATAACAGCTCAAAACGAAACCCCTTACCAAAAAGGCGAATTTTTTAAATTCAAAATCAGTTATAGCAATTTCTTAAGTGCTGGTTATGCTACGTTAGAGCTTACCGAAAGCACCTACGAAAACAAAACCGTATATTTGGCTAAAGGGTATGGGGCTAATAGTGGACTATCTAGGATTTTCTTTAAAGTTGAAGACCACTACCACAGCTATTTTGACAAAGAAACTGGTGTTCCTTATCTGGCAATACGAAACATTGCCGAAGGCAGTTATAAACGCCACCAAAAGGCTTATTTTAATTACACTACCAACGAGGTATTAGTCAAAGATATAGACCGAAAAACTGAAAAAAACATCAAAACAACTCCAAACATTCAAGATGTAGTATCTACATTTTACTATTTGCGTAACAATCCTAAAATAGATTATCTTAAAAATGGCGAAACCATCGATGTAGATATGTTTTTTGACGATGAAATTATTAAATTCAAACTCAAATTCACTGGCAAAGAAATTATCAAAACTAAATTTGGTAAAATCCAAGCACTAACCTTTAAGCCTATGGTTCAGTCTGGAAGGGTTTTTAAGGAAGAGGAAAGTCTTACGATTTGGATTTCGGACGACAAAAACAAAGCTCCTTTGCTTATTAAAGCCGATTTGGCGGTAGGTTCAATCAACGCTGAACTACATCAATACAGCGGTCTGAAACACCCTTTGAACAAAAAATAATTTTATTTTAGCACTTATTACAGCTCTAATTTAGGAATTTAGGTATTTTATAAATAACTTTGTAAAATTGAATTTATCATGAAAAAACAATGAGCCATATACGTTTGCTAAAATATCTATCTTTTGTTTTTATTTTTTTTCTTTTTTCGTGTAAAAAAGAAAAAAAATCTACCTCAGAAGAACAAGAAATTGAAAGTCCAAAACCTAAAACAGAGCGTTTTGGATTTATCTTAGAGGATTATTTGGTTATAAACGACACCATCGAACAAGGTGATACTTTCAGTAATTTGCTCAACGAACACGGCTTTTCGAGTACTGAGATACACAATATTGTCAGCAAGGTTAAAGACTCTCTGAATTTAAAGAATATTCGTGCAGGTAGGCCTTTTACGGTGCTTAAATCACTTCACAAACCGCATACTGTTCAGGCTATCATCTACCAGCCAGATATTATCAATTATAGTGTAATCGATTTTAGAGGTGGCATTAATGCCTACAACAAACAACGCCCCGTTACTATCAAACGCAAAATAATTGTAGACACAATCAATAACTCGCTATCAAGCACCCTAAACAAAAATGGGGTAAGTGCTGCACTTACGCACAATTTATCCCAAATTTATGCTTGGTCGGTAAACTTTTTTAAGATTCAGAAAGGAGATGCCTTCGGAATTATTTTTAATGAACGATATGTAAACGATAGCATCTATGTAGGTATCGAAAGTATCGAAGGGGCTTTTTTCTTGCATAAAGGCAAAAAAATATATGCTTTTCCTTTCAAAAGGGATTCTCTTGGAAGCTCGGAGGAATATTTTGACGAAAATGGAAAGGGACTCAAAAGTATGTTTTTGAAGGCTCCGCTGAAATTCAGTCGGATTACTTCCAAATTTTCGCCACGTAGATTTCATCCAGTACAAAAAACGTGGAAACCTCACAACGGTACCGATTATGCTGCTCCACACGGCACCCCTATTATGACTACAGCTCACGGAGTGGTTGAGGCTACAGGATACACCTCTGGAAATGGGAATTTTGTAAAAGTCAAACACAACAACACTTACGCCACACAATACCTTCACATGTCGAGGATTGCAGTCAAGAAAGGGCAACGCGTATCGCAAGGAGATGTAATCGGATATGTAGGTAGTACAGGATTAGCAACAGGGCCGCACGTGTGTTATCGTTTTTGGAAAAATGGCGTTCAGGTTGATCCTCTTAAACAAGATTTCCAAAACTCAGAACCATTGGAAAATAAATATAAAAACCGATTTTTAAAACAAATAGATCCTGTCAAATTTGAACTTGATAGCGTATCTAAAAACAAATTAAACATCTAAATATATGGCTCTACACAAGTCAAATCCGACCGAAACCCACGCTTGGCAAAAACTCAGAGAGCATTTTGAGCATATCTGCTATACTCCTATGACAGAGCTTTTTGAAATAAATCCGAATAGGACTGAACAATTTCACATTCAGTGGAATGATTTTCTGTTGGATTTTTCTAAAAATAAAATCACTGACAAAACACTCGGTTTGCTTATTGAACTTGCCGAAGAATTAAAATTATCGGAAGGTATAGAAAAGATGTTTAATGGAGAACGTATCAATGCTACTGAACAAAGAGAAGTACTCCATATTGCACTTAGAGCCAACGAAAAACAGCAAATTTGGATTAACAACCAAAACATCGTGCAACAAGTAGTGCAAACCAAAGAAAAACTCAAAGACTTTACCAACAAAATTCTCAATGGCACACTCAAAGGATATACCAACAAGGCTTTTACCGATGTAATTAATATCGGTATTGGAGGGTCTGACTTAGGGCCTCGCCTAGTAACCCAAGGTTTGAAATACTACAAAAAACATCTTAACATACACTACGTATCCAATATTGATGACGATACTACTATAGAGCTTCTCGATTCACTCAATCCAGAGACTACACTTGTGCTTGTGGTGTCCAAATCGTTTTCCACTCAGGAAACAATTATTAACGCAACCCTATTCAAGGAATGGTTTTTAAGAGTTTTTCCTCAGGAGTGTATTGCTAACCATTTTGTGGCTGTTTCTTCGGAAAAATCAAAAGCGATTGCCTTTGGTATTCTGCCTGAAAATATTTTTCCTTTATGGGATTGGGTTGGAGGTAGATTTTCGCTATGGAGTGCCGTAGGACTTTCCACTATGTTAAGTATAGGTTATGACAATTTTGAACAACTCTTACTGGGGGCTCATCAGATGGACGAACACTTTCGGTCGGCTAAATTGGGCAAAAACATACCTGTAATATTAGCGTTGCTTTCTGTTTGGTATAATAACTTTTTTGAGGCAGAGACTCATTGTATAATTCCTTATTCGAGTTATTTGGAATATCTCATTCCTCATCTACAACAATTGATAATGGAAAGTAATGGTAAAAACATCAACCGAAATGCCAAACATGTCGATACACAGACTGGGAATATCATTTTTGGAGGTATCGGTTCCAACTCACAACACGCCTTTTTTCAGCTTATACATCAGGGAACCAAATTAATTCCCATTGATTTTATTGGTTTTATAGAACCTTTGAAAACTGAAAACAAAAACCACAACATACTAATATCTAACATGTTGGCTCAAGCCGAGTCTTTACTTATTGGACAAGAATCGCCTAATGAACCATACTCGGAGTTTTACGGAGACAAACCTTCTAACATTTTACTAATACAACAATTAACGCCTTTTAATCTAGGGGCTTTATTGGCTATGTACGAACACAAGGTATTTGTCGAGGGTTATATTTGGAATATCTATAGTTTTGATCAATGGGGCGTAGAATTAGGAAAAAAACTATCTAAAAACATTCAAAAGGAATTAGAAGAAGACAAAATAGGACAACACGACCCTTCTACAAGTTTTCTGATTAATTACTTCAAAAAACACAAATAAATATTTGCAAAATCTTTGTTTGAACATTTTTTTTTTATACATTTGCAACAAGTTTGTAGAGGGCATCATGGCCGAGAGGCTAGGCACCGGTCTGCAAAACCGTCTACAGCGGTTCGAATCCGCTTGATGCCTCGAAAAACCGATTGTTTGAAGACAGTCGGTTTTTTTATGGATAAAAAATAAGTCCTTTTATATTAAAATACAAAAGGACTTAATCACATTGTTTTATCAGCGACTACGCATCGTCAGCCACATCTTTGTTGTTCTTCTGTTGTCGCGAAGCTCTTTTCATTGCCTCTCCTACTTGATTCGATGCCGTGAACGAGGCTACCATATTATTAAGCATATCACTACCTGCCTGAGGCGAATTTGGCAACAATATCAGATTAGAATTTGTGTCCGAGCCTATGGCTTGTAGCGTATCGTAATGCTGGGTTACCACTATCAGAGCTGATGCCTCTTGCGAATTGATACCTACTCCATTCAATACATCAACACTTTCTACCAATCCTCGAGCTATTTCTCTGCGTTGATCGGCAATACCCTGACCTTGTAGTCGTTTGCTCTCTGCTTCGGCTTTGGCTTTGGCTACAATTCTGATTCGTTGAGCTTCAGCTTCATATTCTGCTGCTTTCTTCTCTCTGTCGGCCGCATTGATGCGATTCATCGCATTTTTAACCTGCATATCTGGATCAATGTCCGTAATCAGAGTATTAATAATATCGTATCCATAAGTAATCATAGCATCGTTAAGTTCGCGTTTGACTGCAATAGCAATATCATCTTTACGCTCAAACACATCGTCTAATATCAATTTGGGAACTTCGGCACGAACCACATCAAACACATACGAGGTAATCTGGTCGTGAGGATATTCTAGTTTATAAAATGCCTCATATACACGGTCTTGTATTACTTTAAACTGTACCGAAACTTTCATTTTTACAAATACATTATCTTTGGTTTTGGTCTCGATAATTACATCTAACTGTTGGATACGCAGATTGATACGCCCTGCAATACTGTCAATTACTGGAATTTTGAGTTGCAAACCCGATTGTCGAATACTGTTAAACTTGCCAAAACGCTCCACCACCACAGCGGTTTGTTGCTTTACTGTAAAAAACGATGCCAATAACAGAAATACTATTATTGCCAAAAACACATAAACACTTGAAATCATAGTATATTTTTAATTAATTTGCGTAAAAGTACGTATTTTTTGATACAAAAACAAAAAATCCAACCAAAAAGGTCGGATTTTTATAATTATAGACAGCTAATTACTTTGTCATATATTTTTGAGCATGGGTATCAAATACTCTTGACTCCAGTCTTCAACCGCCAAAAGCGTTCTTTTTGCCATAGCATCTGCTTGATTTCCTCGTAAATAAACGCTTCCATATTCAAATATTTTTTGTACTTTTATCGGAACTTTATACATACAGCATACAAATAGATTTAAAACAGACATCAATGGTATACCAATTCAAATATACAAAACTACACAAAGTCATTTTTACAGAAATTGAAAAAACGCTTTTTGAAAAGGCCCTTGAAGCTCGAGCCAATGCTTATGCAAAATACAGCAATTTTGGCGTTGGCTGTGCTATTTTGTTGGACGATGAAAATGTTATTTGTGCTAATAATCAGGAAAATGCCGCATTTCCGAGCGGACTATGTGCCGAAAGAGCGGCTTTATTTTGGGCTAAGGCAAATTATCCCTCACAAAAAATCCTTTCAGTTATGATTGTTGGAGGCCCTTTGGACGATTCAAAAAATGTGATTACATCGCCTTGTGGGGCTTGTAGGCAAAGTTTATTACAATACGAAATAGAACAAGAAACAGACATAACCATCTATTTTGGCTCAACTAATGGCAATTTGATTTGTGTGCCAAATGTTAAAAATCTTTTGCCTTTTTGCTTTGATGGTTCAGAACTTTAATTTTTCAAAATTAACTTTTTATACACATTTAACGCTTCACATATTTACTGCATTTTTTACACAAAAAAAGTCTTTCCTAATTTCTTGCTTGTTGTTTCCAAAAAGGCGATATATTGTTTTTTTACTGGAAAAACAACATGACAATCGCCGTCTATATCTTGTTGCATCAACAAAATTTGTTCATTTTGCCAATGTTGATTAATTTGCTCTATCCACAAATACACGGCTTCGTCCTGATTCAGAATCGGAAAATTAGGCAACGGAAACGATTCAAAACCTTTTAAATCTTTCAGAAGATATTCAAAATCGTCCAATTCGCTGCTCACATCAAACTCTACCGCATAGTTGTTTTCTATCAAAATATCGGCAAAACTTATCCAATACAAATCTTCTTTTTTCCATTGTTGAGGGTCTATGCCTCTGTTGTAGTATTGTTCTTGGTGTTTTTTGATAAATGCCTCTGTATCATCAAACAAAAATTGTATTTGGGTCAAAACTTTTTGGTCGTTTAGACTAATCATTATGCCAAATTCCATATACATATCTCGAAATGAGGCTGCTTGTTTGGGATTTTTACTTCCAAATAATTTAGAGAATATATTCATTATTAGGGCGTTTTTTTGAATCTTTTTTACTTTGAAAATAATTTTAAAAATACAAACCTCTCAAAGGTTAAATCTGTACAGTCAGGATACGACTTTGGACACAACTTCTGAGAGGTTTATGATATGAATGATTGTTTACTTTTCTGAATATTCAGCTACCTTAATTTTGTTTGTATTCAATCGTATTTTTAACCATTTTCCAAGATTTTCGAGTTCTTTCTTTTTCACCTCGTTACTAACATCTTTTTTCCATTGGAATCTGAACACTGGTATTGTATCGGTCTTTTTAAAATCGCTAATCAATTCATTTGCAAACGATATTGATACAATTTCCTTATTATTAGCTTGAATTTCTTTGCTGATTTGCTCAAATTTAGCCGACTCTTGGGTGTATTTGTTGAGCGATTCGAGTTTGGCTTGTAACAATTTGATTTGACTTTGGCTCGATTCGAGTTGTTCTTTGCTTGTATTATAAAGTTCTGTGATGTAACCGCTCTGATCTTTGTTGGTATGATCATTTACAATTTTCAATTCGGCATCTTTTAGATGTGTAAAGGTATTTTTTTGATTGTTCCAAAGTGTTTTTACCTCCTGAGGAATCGAAGCATCTCCGAAGAATACCAATTCTATATACGGATTACCATTGTTGTAGATTGCTTTTGAAAAATCTTTCAGAAAATATCCATTTTCTTCAAACTTGTAGGTTTCTATATTATTTTGAATAAAACGAATCGCCTCTGATTGAAATTTTGATTCACGCCAAACGCCATAAAAAGTGTATCCTGCAGGTATCATCATCAACGTCGAAAACAAATACGCCAATCTAGAAAACACCCTTCTTTTTGATGAATTGGCATATTTTACCATTGGAATTTTTATAAATCGCAATACGATGAAAGTTGCCAAAGCTATAAAAAATGTATTGATAAGGAACAGATATAACGCTCCGAAGGCCAATTTGAAATTAGCTACCGACAAGAAAAATCCTACTGTACAAAGAGGAGGCATCAAGGCTGTTGCAATGGCTACACCAAATATTACACTGGCCATAGTTCCTCTTTTGGCTCTTGCTATTACCAATGCCAAACCTCCAAAAAACGCAATCAATACATCGCGAATATCTGGTGCTGTTCGTGCTAATAGCTCCGAAGAAGTGTTACTTAGCGGAAAAACATAAAAGAATACAAATGCCGAAGTTACGCTCAATCCGACCATAATTCCGAAGTTTTTCAAGGCTCTTTTCAGCAAATCTACATCGTTCATAGCCAATGACAAAGCCATTCCTAAGATAGGACCCATAAGGGGCGAAATCAACATGGCTCCGATAATTACTGCCGTAGAATTTGCATTTAATCCTAAGGAAGCTATTACAATGGCACAAATCAAAATCCACGAGGTATGTCCTTTGAGCGATATATCCGCCTTAATACTCTCGATGGTAGCTTCTTTGTCCGTATGTTCCTGTATACTCATTAAATCAAACAAAAATGATTTGGTTTGTTTAAAAATATTTTCCTGATTTGGATTGTCTTTCATTTTTACAATTATTTTAATATTTTCAAATGCAAAAATATTGTTTTTTGGATTGCAAACAATTTTAATTTGTAAATTGTTATCTAAAATCATTGAAAATAGTGGTTGTTTTCTATTTTAACCTAGATAAAAGGCTAATACTTAGCGTGTTTCGTGCAAAAATATCGTTCTTCTACAAGCCAAAGATATTTTGGTCAAAAGTGGAATAAATCAATTTTATATTACTATCTTTGTGTGAGTAATTTTTTTGAAAAATATGAAAATTCGGATTGCTATCAATGGATTTGGAAGAATCGGTCGTAATTTTTTTCGTTTGTGTTTAAACCACCCCTTGCTTGAAGTAGTTGCTATCAATGACATTGCCGACGCGGGTACTATGGCTCATTTGCTCAAATACGATAGCATACACGGAATATTACCCAACCAAATTGAGGTGGAAGACCATCTTATGCGAATAGATGGTAAGGCGTATCCCTTTTTGAATCATCGCAACATATCTGATATTGACTGGAGACCATACAATGTAGATTTTGTAATTGAATGCACAGGGAAGCACAAAACCAGAGAGTTATTGGATATTCATCTGAAAAATGGAGCCAAAAAAGTTATTTTGTCTGTTCCTCCTGAAGATACTACTATCAAGACTATTGTATTGGGCGTAAACCACGATGTTATCTCAGAGGAGGATACCATAATTTCTAATGCGAGTTGTACCACCAACAACGCTGCACCTATGCTCAAAGTTTTGGACGATTTATGCACTATCAATCAGGCGTATATTACCACAGTACATTCGTACACCACCGATCAAAGTCTGCACGATGTTCCTCATCGAGACCTCAGAAGAGCTCGTGGTGCTGCACAATCCATAGTTCCTACAACTACTGGTGCTGCTAAGGCACTAACTCGTATATTTCCTCATTTGGAGGGCAAAATTGGAGGATGTGGCATCAGAGTACCTGTGGCTAATGGTTCGCTCACAGATATTACTTGTACAGTACACCGCAAGGTAAGCATTGAACAAATCAATCAAGCATTTTTAAAAGCCTCCGCTTCAGACCTTAAAAATATTTTGGGCTACACCTCCGACCCTATAGTATCGGTTGATATTATAGGCAATCGGCTTTCTTGCCTGTTCGACTCGCAGCTCACTTCCGTAATTGATAATACTGTAAAAATTGTGGGTTGGTACGACAACGAAATAGGATACAGCTCAAGACTTATAGACCTTGTACTTTATATTTCAAAAAAATAATTGATTATGAAATGTTTAGCTATAGCTATCCTGAACTGGAATGGTCAAAAACTATTAGAACAATTTTTGCCAAGTGTAATTCGACATTCCTCACAACTTGCCCAGATTTATCTGATAGATAATGCCTCAACTGATGATTCGGTAACATTTGTAAAAAATACTTTTCCAGAAATCAAGATTATCCAACATCAAAAAAACTATGGATATGCCAAAGGGTACAATTTGGCTATTCAACAGATTGAAGAACCTTATTTGTGTTTGCTCAATTCCGATGTTGAGGTTACGGCTGGTTGGCTTGACAGAATCGTTCATTTATTTGAAAATCAAAACGATATAGCTGTAATTCAGCCCAAAATTTTGGATTATCAAAATCGCGATACTTTTGAATACGCTGGAGCAGCAGGAGGATATATTGATAAATATGCCTTTCCGTATTGCAGAGGTCGGATTTTTAACACCTTAGAAAAGGACAAAGCACAATACGCTGAACAACAAGTATTTTGGGCTTCTGGGGCTTGTTTTTTTGTCAGAAAAAATATCTTTGAAGAATTTGGTGGTTTTGACGAAGATTTTTTTGCCCATCAGGAAGAAGTTGATTTGTGTTGGCGGCTAAACAATCACAATCACAAAGTGTATTATACACCCCATAGCACAGTGTATCATCTGGGAGGTGGTACACTCAAGATGCAATCGGCGTATAAAACATTTTTGAATTTTCGGAATTCTGTATGGATGTTTATCAAAAACCACCCACGTAACAATTTGTTTATCAATCTTTTTATACGTCTTAGTTTAGATGGATTGGCGGGAATATTTTTTATGATTAAGTTCAAACCCCAACACACTTTTGCTATACTTAAAGCCCATTTTTGGATATACGTTACTTGGAGCAAAACTTGGCGTAAGCGTTCTAAAACGACCTCTACAGATTACTACCAAATCCGAAGTATTGTGTGGAAATATTATCTGCAAAACAGAAAAAAATACAGCCAATTGGAAGAGCATAAAATATAATTTCATTTTTTGTTGCTTATTTTTTATATTTGCACCATTGTATAAAAATAATAATTTGTTATGAAAAGAATCGTTTTATTGTGTTCTATTGTAGGAGCATTGAGCCTTACATCGTGTGGGGCAAAAAAGAAAATTGCTGAATTAGAAAGCAAAAACAAAGAAATTCAAGATAAACTGAATTCGGCTACACTAAAGTTAAACACCTGTTTGGCTGAGAAAAAAGGGTTGGAAGATCAGGTAGGAATCCTCAAATCTGACAAGCAACACCTCAACGAACAGCTCAAAAATCACGATGTTTTGTCTGTAAAAAGAGCTGAAAACGAAGAGAAGTTCCTCGAAAGCCTAAAAGAAAAAGATTTGAGAATCAATCGTTTGCAAGATGCTCTTACCAAAAAAGACTCTGTAAACTTTGCCCTAGTAAGTTCGTTGAAAAAAGAAGTAGGAGTTAATGACCCTGATATTGAGGTTAATGTTGAAAAGGGTGTGGTTTTTATATCTATTTCGGATAAAATGCTTTTCAAATCAGGAAGTTACGAGGTTACTCCTAAAGCAAAAGAAGTATTGGCAAAAGTGGCTAAAGTTATCAACTCTAAGCCTGACTTTGAATGTATGATTGAGGGGCATACGGATAATGTTCCTTTCCGTTCTAACGGCGTATTGTTGGACAACTGGGATTTGAGCGTTAAGCGTTCTACCTCTATCATTCGTGTATTGCAGACTTTGGGTGTAAATCCAGCACAGTTGATAGCAGCTGGTAGAGCGGAATATGTGCCTTTGGTAGAAAATAACACTTCTGAAAATCGTTCTGTAAACCGTAGAACTCGCGTGGTGGTACTTCCTAAAATTGACCAGTTCTACAATATGATAGAACAAGAAATGAAAAACTTGAGTAAATAATACAATATAATTTACAAACAAACACCTCATTGTTTTACTTAACAATGAGGTGTTTTCTTTAAATCGGTTTCCATTTTGCAACAAAAAACCACATATTCCATTCTTTGGGCTATAGCCATTGCTCACCTATTCAATGATTTGATTCAGGCAGTAATTCCTGCGGTATATCCTCAATTGCAAAAAGAATTTAATCTTTCGATGGCTCAGATTGGTCGTATTACACTTTGTTATCAGATTGCGGCATCTGTTTTTCAGCCTCTTGTCGGATTTATAACCGACAAACATCCTATGCCCTTTTCTCAAATAGGTGGTATGTTGTTTTCGTTTGTAGGAATCATACTTTTGAGCTTTGCTCCTAGTTATGAGTGGATATTGGTAGCTGTAATTGTAGTAGGCATTGGCTCGTCTATATTTCACCCCGAATCTTCAAGAGTGGCATATTTGGCTTCAGGAGGCAAACGAAGTATGGCACAAAGTGTATTCCAATTGGGAGGCAATGCAGGTACGGCAATAGCTCCTTTGTTGATTGTATGGATCATTATTCCGAATCATCGGAGCTATATTGCTTGGTTTGGAATCATTGTTCTTTTGGCTAAAATATTATTGTATTATGTAGGAAAATGGCGTACTCGAGAATTAAAAAACCAAAAAAACAAGCATACAAAAACAATTGTATTGCCCAACCTAACCCAAAAACAAATTTTTACATCTATCTTTATTCTATTACTGCTTATTTTTTCTAAATATTTTTATACTGTATCTATTACTAATTATTTTCAATTTTATTTAATAGAAACGCACCATTTTTCAGAAACTACGGCTCAATTATATCTATTTTATTTTCTGATAGCATCTGCCTTTGGAACGCTTTTGGGAGGTATTTTTGGAGACCGAATTGGTCGAAAATTCGTTATATGGTTCTCTATTTTGGGAGTAGCACCTCTGTCGTTATTACTTCCTTATTTACCAACGGCATACATTGCCATCTGTATTGTATTTATAGGGCTTATCATATCATCTGCCTTTCCTGCTATTTTGGTATACGCTCAAGAATTGCTTCCTCACAAAATAGGAATGATATCAGGGCTGTTTTATGGTTTGGCATTTGGAATGGCAGGAATAGCCGCTGCTGTATTGGGCAATTTTATCGACCAAACCTCTATAACTTATGTATATCAGGTATGTTCCTATTTGCCTTTAATTGGTTTGGTGGCTTACTTTTTACCTAATCTGAAAAATATTTAATAGCGTTATTGTAACAAAACCAAATAATAACGTACTAATATGGTATGAACAATCTGGAGGAATCATTTGTAAACGAAATCACACAGAATCAAAATCTTATCCATAAGATTTGTCGGATTTATGCTATAGATTCTGATGAACACAAGGATTTGTTTCAGGAGATTACTATACAGCTTTGGAAATCGTACCCCAAATTTGAACACAAATCCAAATTCAGTACTTGGGCTTATCGGATTGCTCTAAACACAGCTATTACGCTTTTTAAAAAGAAAAAAACAAAAAAAATAGACACCACTACCCTCGACAACAATTTATTTTTTATCAATTCGCAGGAGTACGATACTCAAGAGGAAGAGCAACTTCAATTGCTCTACAAAGCCATTCATAGGCTTGGAGATATAGAAAAAGCTCTAATATATATGTACCTCGAAGATAAAGATTATAAAGAAATAGCCGAAACACTCGGTATATCGGAAGTTAATGCTCGAGTTAAAATGAATAGAATCAAAAACAAATTAAAAGAACTAATCCAACCATAATATGCACGAATTAGATTTACTCAAAAAAGACTGGAACAAACCAAATACATCATTTCCAAAGGTTAAATCTGAGGAAATTTATGCTATGATTCAAAAAAAATCTTCGTCTATTGTACGTTGGATATTTTTGATTAGTATTGCTGAATTTTTGTTGTGGTTAGTCTTGGATTATTTTACAAACGATACTTCCTTATATCAACAAGGAAAAGATTCCAAAATAGGGTACTTTGTAACAACCATTTCAACTCTGGATTGGATTGTACGCATGGTATTTATTTTTATATTTTATAAAAATTTTCGTAAAATATCCAACACTTCATCGGTTAAGTCCCTTATGTACAACATATTAAAAATCCGAAAAATAGTTAATAACTATGTATGGTACAACGTCGGATTGGTAATTATCATAGGCATAAGTGCCGAAATAGCTGAAAAATCCTTTGTTGGTATATTGGAGGACAAAGGAATTTTGATTACGCCCTTGCATTGGATTATGCTCATTGTCCTATCGATTGTCTTTTTATTGATTATAGTAGGCTTATTTTGGCTCTTTTACCGCGTTTTGTATGGTATTTTACTCAAAAGACTACAAGCTAACTATAAAAAGCTCTCTGAGATAGATATTTGATGTTTTAGAGGGGGAATACAACCTTCTCACAGAATGCTCTCTCCATTGAGGTCGGTAGTCAGAACTTCGCTCATATAGTCGAACCAAGGTCGCATCGCTAAAAAGGTATTGATGATTTCGGTTTTAAAATCTTTATTTTCGATGTCTTTATCCGAAAAAGGACGCATTACCACCCAATGTTGCATTTTTATCAAATCAATGGCAGGATGATTTTTGTCAAATCCTTTTGGGGCTGTTTTCAAAGATTTTTCGGCTTTGATTGTTCCAAAATATTGTTTAAAATCAGGAGCTTCCATAATTTTTCGGATAGGTTCATCGTCTATCTCAAACTCTTTTCGGATACGATATACATCTTCTTTCTCGGGAGCCCAAAATCCACCTCCAACAAAAGAATTATTAGGTTCTATATGCACGTAATATCCTCCTCTGAGTTCTGGTTTTTTGCGTCCAAAAGAAGTCCCAAAATTGATTTTGTATGGCGATTTATCTTTTGAAAAACGCACATCTTTGTAGATGCGAAAAATGTGCATATCGGTAAGATCATCGTATTGTTGTAATTTCTGGTATATTTCTTGGAAAAATTCCTTATTACTCTTAACAATAGCCTCATAAGTAGGTTTATTTTCGGCAAACCACTCTCTGTTATTGTTCTGTTTTAATTCATTAAGGAAATGTATTTTATCTTGCCACAACATTATACAACAAATAAGGCTATACTAATTCTGCTATACGATATTTTTCTACTTTTTAGTATTCTATTTCTACGTCAAAAAAGTCGGTTTCTGGAGGCACACAACCATAATTTCCGTCAATATAATCTTGATGAAATGGATGATTAGCCCTTACGCCTTTTATGCGGTAGAGGGTAGTTATTTTGCTTTCGCTACGATAATTTTTGTCTATAAAATCGATTTGATCTCTACGCATTATATTGAGGTGCAGGAATAACGTATTGTAGGTTGTGGTAATAATTTGAGCCTTTTTATTCTTTTTGGAATTAAACAAACGAATAATATTTTGCATATACAATGGATGCAAGAATACATCTAACGAATCAAATATTACAATTTTATCGCCTATAATGGCATCGTAAAGTATGGGAGCTATGGCAAAAATCAAACGTTCTCCGTCCGATTGGTTGGTGTAAAATTCCCAATTTGCAGCACCTATCTTACCATTTACCTCATCAAAAAAATTATGACGAGCCATCACAACTCCATTTTTGTTTACAACATCGTTAAAATTGAGCTGGAAATTATTGTCTATATAAATATCCTCAATTTGCGAACCTGATTTGTTGAGTAATTGCAATACAAAACGTTTGATATCTATATCTTGAATTTTATTTTTAGCCTCAACAAACCACTGCTCCATATCCTTATGATACACAAAAACCATTTTTTTAATAGTTTCTACAATATCCTCGGCTATACGACTCTGATTGTGATAACTTAATTGAGTTAAAATCAATATTTTATCATCAATATTTGCATTTTTTCGATTAGCATAATCTTCAGCTTCAGTAAAAAATACCTTATTGTAATCTACAATTTCATTATCCTGACGTTCGTAAAGAAACTGTTCGCGTTTGTGAGGCGTAAAATACAGCCATTCTTTAAAAATTTTATCTTTAGAGGCTGTAAAACCGAATCTGTATTTAATTTTGTCTACTTTCAGAACTACTTCAAAAGTAGAAGGTTTATTGATGGTTTCGGAAGAAAACTTAAATGCTTGAATCAAATCCAGATTTTCATCACAAACTACATTTACAAAACATTGAAGTGCCTTAACGACATTGGATTTACCCGAGGCATTAGCCCCATAAATCACTTTAGATTTCAGAATTTGGTCATTTTTATCAAATACCACCAAATTGTCGGTATCCAGAGAGCTGTAATTCGACCTGAGTTTTTCGGCAGTAAGGCTCAGGGTTTGCATATCTCTGAATGAAGCGAAATTTTCTATATTAAATATCTCAATCATTGTTTTATTTTTAAATAAACTTTGTGTTTGAAAAACAAAACCTCCAAAGTAGTTGTGAGCCTAAGGAGGTTCATTCCATCAATAATACTTTTAAATTATTTTAATTTTGCTTTGTATTCATTTACCTTAGCCTCATTGTCCATAGCTCCGTAAATACCAATCAAACTCTGTATAGCAGATTCGTTATTAGGTTCTATTTTGAGTATTTTTTCCAAATGAGGAACAGCCTTAAGCAACACTTGTTCTCTTTGTTTTTTGAGTTCCTCATACTTTTTGTTATCAGCTGCGGTATATCCTGTAATAGCATTCATCTTATTAACGATTTCCTCATCGCCTCGGAGTTCTATATTCGACAAATTAAGATACGCATTTACGTAATTCGGATCCAACTGAATCGTTTTGTTGTAATATTCTCTGGCTTTATTATCGTCTTTGTTTTGTTCTGCCATTACACCCAAATTGTAATACACGTCTGGGTTTTTAGGATCCTTTTGAATGGCTTCTTCCATTAGCTTTTCGTATTTTTGCATATCGTTATTTTGATAATGGAAGTCTGCTTCAACAAAGAGCAATTGTAAATCGTTCGGATTTTCACGACGTGCATCAACTAGTAATTTTTGAGCCTTTTCCTTTTGATTTACCTGCATATAGATAAACACCATATTTTTCAATATTTCGGGGCGTTTAGACGGTTCTTTTTCCTCTTTCGGAGTCATATACATACCCGACTTAACTGACTGAACCATCAGGGTTTTATTTACTCCAAAATTTTCAACTTCTTTGGTTTCTTTGTTTATGGCTGTGTAATAGGTATATTCTCCTGTAAAATTGTTGTCTACCAAGGTTTGATAATACTCCAAAGCCATATTGTAATCAGGAACGCTTATGGCAGTAGATGCTGCGTAATACAAATTGAGCAAATCACCATCTAAATCGTATATTGATTTGAATACTTGTGTTGCCTCTCGGAATCTTTTTTTGTTATTAAAATCAATTCCTTTTTGAACAGCAGCTGTTTTAATCAGAATAAAGGTTTCTTTATTAAACTTGTCTGTATAAGTTTTCTTTTTACCTTGTTCCTCCGCACGTTTCATTCTGTTGAAACTTTCCACAGATTGAGCCAAAGCATCGTTGCTATTTGTTTTTTGAAATTTCTGAAATTCGTACATTCCTTTAAGGTAAAAAAACTCGGCTTGTTCCTCAACCGAAGCATTTCCTATATAAGGTGTAGTAGTGTCTATAAGTCCCTGAATTTCTTTGTATTCAGCCTCTGTAGGGTTCTGTTTATTAAGAATTTTCTTAATACTATTTATTTCTTTTTTCTGAGCGTACGCCATTGTAGTAAACAACAATGCTGCGGACAAAATAACATATTTTTTCATACTATCAAGTTTTTACTATTAGGTATATTTCCAATATTTGTGCCAAACATTTATTCTTCTGAATTTAGAATTTCGGTTTGCTCTGTATCTTCGGTATTATCATCGTCTTCTGGCATTACTTTGGTTACAGCGGCAATAGAGTCATTACCTTTGATGTTTATTAGTTTCACCCCTTGGGTTGCACGTCCCATCACTCTAAGGTCAGACACTTTCATACGTATGGTAAGTCCCGATTTGTTTATAATCATCAAATCATCTTCGTCTGTTACGGCGTTTATGGCTATAAGCATACCCGTTTTGTCGGTAATGTTAAGGGTTTTAACTCCTTTACCTCCACGGTTGGTAATACGGTATACATCTTCGCCATCATCATCTACCAGTTTGGTACGTTTTCCGTAACCATTTTCCGTAACAACCAATATTTGTGATTCGTTTATAAAGTTTTTGTCAATAGACACCATTCCTATAACTTCATCGTCTTGGTCTTCAGCCAATGTTATCCCTCTTACTCCTGATGCTGTTCGTCCCATAGGTCTGGTTTTTTCTTCTTCAAAACGCACCAATTTACCTGATCTAGAGGCTATGAGTACTTGGCTGTTTCCTGTTGTAAGTTTGGCTTCCAAAAGTACATCGTCTTCTTTGATTGTAATGGCATTAATACCGTTTTGTCTAGGTCTAGAATATTGCTCCAGTGGGGTTTTCTTAACCTGACCTTGTTTGGTAACCATTATCACATAATGATTATTTATATATTCTTCATCTCTAAGGTCTTGCGTACAGATAAAGGCTCTTACCTTATCGTCTTGTTCTATATTAATAAGATTCTGTATGGCTCTTCCTTTGGCAGTTTTGCTTCCTTCTGGAATTTCGTATACACGCATCCAAAAACATTTTCCTTTTTGGGTAAAGAACAACATATACTGATGATTAGTAGCTACATACATGTGTTCCAAGAAATCCTGATCACGCGTACCAGCCGACCTTTGTCCTACTCCTCCTCTATTTTGGGTTTTGTATTCGGTAAGAGGTGTACGCTTGATGTATCCAGCGTGTGAAATGGTAATTACTACTTTTTCGTCAGCTATCAAGTCCTCTATACTTACATCGCCCCCTGCATATTCTATTACAGATCTGCGTTCATCGGCATACTTGTCTTTTATTTCTGTGAGTTCTTCTTTTATAAGATTCATTCTCAGATGCTTATGAGCTAACAACTCTTTGAGATGTGCTATAAGTTTCATAATTTCCTCATATTCGGCACGTAATTTCTCTTGTTCTAGACCTGTAAGCTGTCGCAAACGCATTTCAACTATAGCACGAGCCTGAATTTCGGACAATTCAAAACGCTTGATAAGTCTTTCTCTTGCTTCTTCACCATCATTTGACGAACGGATAATCTGAATCACCTCATCGATATTGTCCGATGCTATGATAAGTCCTTCTAATATGTGGGCTCTTTCCTCGGCTTTGCGTAATTCGTATTGTGTACGACGCGTAATCACATCATGACGATGTTCCACAAACAGACGAATCAAATCTTTCAGGTTGAGTAATTCTGGTCGTCCATCAACAAGGGCAATATTGTTTACACTAAACGAAGACTGAAGTTGAGTAAATTTGTACAGCGTATTGAGTACCACATTAGGCACAGCATCTCTGCGGAGTTCGTATACAATCCGCATTCCCTTCCTGTCCGATTCGTCCCTTATATTTGATATTCCTTCAATTTTCTTTTCGTTTACCAAATCAGCCGTACGTTTAATCATCTCGGCTTTATTTACTTGGTACGGAATCTCAGTAACCACAATACATTCCTTGCCGTTAATTTCTTCAAAATTGGCTTTTGCACGAATTACAATACGTCCTTTTCCTGTCTTGAATGCCTCACGCACTCCTTCATAACCATATATAACACCACCTGTTGGAAAATCTGGAGCTTTTATGTAATTGATTAATTCGTCAATACTAATATCGTTATTGTCAATATAAGCCAGAGTACCATCTACTACCTCTCCCAAATTATGAGGAGCCATATTGGTAGCCATACCCACAGCAATACCCGAAGCACCATTTACCAAAAGCGTAGGCACTTTGGTAGGCATTACAGTTGGCTCTTGTAAGGTATCGTCAAAATTAAATTTAAAATCAACTGTTTCTTTGTCTATATCGGCCAGAATTTCTTCAGCAATTTTTTTCATACGAGCCTCTGTATAACGCATTGCTGCTGGACTATCTCCATCTACAGAACCGAAGTTACCCTGACCATCAACCAACAGATAACGCAACGACCACTCTTGAGCCATACGTACCATAGTATCGTAAACCGAACCATCGCCGTGTGGGTGGTATTTACCCAAAACCTCCCCTACAATTCTGGCAGATTTTTTATATGGTCTGTTGGATAACACCCCAAGTTCGTACATTCCGTAAAGTACCCTACGATGTACAGGTTTAAGACCATCACGTACATCAGGCAAAGCTCTTGATACAATTACCGACATAGAATAATCTATGTAGGCTGATTTCATTTCTTCTTCGATGTTAATAGGTATTAACCTTTCGATTCCTTCTGACATAATAATTTACTTTGTATAACTGAATCAAACTAACTACAAATAATTCAGCTTATTATATTTATAATTTTATCTAATTTAAAAACGTGCCAATGTACAATATTTTTTAAAGTTATAAAAATATATTTTCTAAAAAATGCGTTAAATATATCAGACCAACCGAAAATAATATCATTCAGAACTTTTTATGTGCAATTTATTCTTATAATTAGTATTTTTGTACGATACAAATTCTAAATATTTAAACACTATGAAAAAGATATTCTTATTTTTGATTACAACAATTACATTTTACTCATGTGTGGTTGAAGAAGATAATCAACCTACATGCAGTCATTATCTTGACTATTATACGGTCGGAAAAGGGTATGTAACTCCAGATAACCTCATCGAAGGCAATTACATTTTGACCACACCAACACAATGGGAAACATTTCTTGCCGAGCTTGATCCTAATGCCATGAGTTTTATTAACAATACAAATATAGATTTTGAAAACAAACAGCTCCTTGTTATAGTTGGGCAAGAGGCTCAGCATACTGGTTGCGAAGTTAGCATTAGCAGCATCGTTCGTTATTACAACAATATCAAAGTTTGGTATTCTAATTATTGTGGCACTATAGGTTACACCCAAAACATCAGACCTTTTCATATAGTTGCCATAGACAAATTAACCTTACCTATCGAATTTTATTCAAATTAAACCGATTTGTAATACTCTAAAAAGTCCTTCGATTAAAATCTGAAGGACTTTTTTGTTGAATGTAACTGTATCAAAGGCTATAATTCTGAAGTTTACAATTGGTCAAGTTCTGAAAGCAACAACAAGGCTTTGTAAATATTTTTAACCTCTGCAAAGGACAATAATAATCTTAATCCGTTACGAGTTTGCTTTTCTTGAATTTTAGCAAATTTAGGATTGCGAACAATATATTGTAACAACTGCTGAAATTTATCCGATTGATAAAAGTCTGATTGTTGGTCGGCTATAAAATAGCAAATCATTTTGTCTTGTTTAATAATAATCTTTTCTATTCCCAAACCAATAGCTATCCATTTCAGATTTAGGCTATTTATAAGGTCGTGGGCTTGTTTGGGCAATATTCCGAACCGATCTGTTAGTTTATTTTTAAAAATCTCTAATTCTTCTTTATTTTTAATATCAGAAAGTTCGTTGTACAAATTCAAACGTTCGGTTACTTGATTGATATAATTGTCGGGAAATAGCAATTCCAAGTCGGTATCAAGTACAAAATCCTTAACGTAAGTTTTGTCAGTATGTTCTTCTTGATACAAGTCTTTAAATTCATTTTCTTTTAGTTCCTCAATGGCTTCGTTCATTATCTTCTGATAGGTTTCAAAACCAATCTCGTTAATAAAACCACTTTGCTCAGCCCCAAGCAAATCACCAGCACCGCGTATTTCCAAATCTTTCATAGCAATATTAAATCCGCTTCCCAATTCGGAATACCTCACCAAAGCATCAAGACGCTTACGAGCTTCTTCGGTAAGAGTTGCAAACGAAGGCGTTATGAAATAACAAAATGCCTTTTTGTTACTTCGACCTACCCTTCCACGCATTTGATGCAAATCAGAAAGCCCAAAATTATTTGCATTATTAATAAAAATCGTATTTGCATTAGGAACATCAAGACCACTTTCAATAATAGTTGTAGATACAAGTATATCATATGCTCCTTCCATAAAATCAAGCATTAATCCTTCCAATTGTTTACCGTCCATTTGTCCGTGAGCCACTACAATTTTGGCATCTGGTACAAGACGTTGAAGCATACCAGCTACTTCCTTGATATTTTCTATACGGTTATGTATAAAAAATAGTTGTCCTCCTCTTTGTATTTCATAAATTATAGCATCTCGAATTATTTCTTCCGAAAAAGTTATCAATTGGGTTTCGATAGGATAACGATTGGGTGGTGGAGTAGTAATTACAGACAAATCACGAGCAGACATTAACGAAAACTGCAAGGTACGCGGAATAGGTGTAGCCGTAAGCGTAAGGGTATCTATATTTTGAGCAATGGTTTTGAGTTTGTCTTTAACGTTTACGCCAAATTTTTGTTCTTCATCTATAATTAGCAATCCCAAATCTTTGAATTTAATATTTTTGCTTACAAGCTGATGTGTTCCTATTACAATATCCACTTTTCCATTTTCCAAATCTTTAAGGGTCTGATTTTTTTGTTTGGTAGTTTTAAATCTGTTAAGATAATCGATTCGAACAGGCAAATCTTTTAATCTTTGCGAAAATGTTTTATGATGTTGAAAAGCCAATACCGTAGTAGGCACCAGCACTGCTACTTGTTTGCCATTGTCCACGGCTTTAAATGCAGCACGAATGGCAACCTCTGTTTTTCCAAAGCCTACATCACCACACACCAATCGATCCATAGGTCTGTCCGATTCCATATCGGCTTTTACATCTTGAGTTGCCTTAAGTTGGTCGGGCGTATCTTCATATATAAACGAACTTTCCAATTCGTATTGCAAATAACTATCGGGGGCAAAGGCAAATCCTTTTTCTGTACGGCGTTTGGCATAAAGTTGAATCAAATCAAAAGCTACTTGTTTTACCCTTTGTTTGGTTTTTTGTTTTAATAATTTCCAAGCATTAGACCCCACTTTATAAATTTTGGGTACAGTACCATCTTTGCCATTGTACTTAGCAATTTTGTGCAACGAATGTATACTCACATACACAATATCATTTTCGGCATATACCAATTTTATGGCTTCTTGCGTTTTTCCTTCTACTTGTATTTTTTGCAAACCGCCAAATTTTCCAATTCCGTGATCGATATGCGTTACATAATCGCCCACCGAAAGAGAGTTCAGTTCTTTTAAAGTAATTGTTTGTTTTTTATGATAGCCATTTTTAATTTTGAATTTATGGTATCTTTCAAAAATTTGATGGTCGGTATAGCAAATCAATTTGTGTTCTCTATCAATAAATCCCTGATAAATTGATAATACATCGGATTGATACAAATCAGAGGCTACTTGATTTTGTAACAGAGATTCAAAAATATCATCAAAGCGTTTGGACTGATTTTCCGAAGAAGACAAAAGATAAATAGTATAATTATTCTTTTTATTTTCGATCAAATCATCAAGTAACAAATCAAATTGTTTGTTAAACGAGGGCTGTGGCAATATGTCAAAACGAAAGAAAGAATCAGTTTTATATACAGGAGTATTGGATAATTCGACCAAAGTCAAATTTTCGAATTGTTTTAATAATTCATCAGAAGTAACAAACAATTCTTGCGGTTTTTGACGTTTGATTTCTGAATTTAATTTTTCAAAAACAGCAGTTGCCTTCTGAAAATTATCATCTAAAATGGTATTTATTTTGGACAAATTATCCGTAAATACAATGGTATTTTCAGAAATATATTCTATAAAACTTTGACGATTTTCAAACGAAAATTTATTTTCTATATTTGGTATAATACGTATTTTCGACTTATTTTCTATAGAAAGTTGTGTTTCTATATCAAAAGTACGAATCGAATCAACCTCATTTCCGAAAAATTCAATTCTGTAAGGATGTTCGTTAGAAAAGGAAAACACATCAACTATACCTCCACGCACCGAAAATTCGCCAGGTTCAGAAACAAAATCAACACGTTTGAACTGGTATTCAAAAAGTGTTTCATTTATAAAATCAACAGAAATAACATCATTAACATTGATGTTTAATGTATTTGATTCGAGTAATTTATGCGTAATTACCTTTTCAAAAATAGCTTCTGTATAAGTAACTATTATTTTTTTGTTATTTGAATTGAGGTTATTCAACACCTCTGCACGTAGCAAAACATTAGCATTATCAATATCATCAATTTGATAAGCACGACGATGCGAACTTGGAAAAAAGAAAAGATTATCAGCGGAAACAAAATTTTCAAAATCATTAAAATAATAGGCAGCCTCTTCTTTATCAGAAAAAATAATCAAAAAATCAGAAGTAGATTTTTCAAACAACGAATGAATAACAAAAGAAATAGACGAACCAAATAATCCTTGTATATTTATTTTAGATTTTTTTTTTAATGATTCTTTTATCAATTCGATTTTTGACGAATTGGAATACATTTTTTTTAAAGCAATATTTTTCAAGATAATAATTTAAAATATTAGTTTTATTTATAACGTAAAATACAAATATAAAATTTTTCTATAAAATTAGACTTCAATAAATTCGATTTAAGCGACTTTCTGATTTTTTAAATATAAATACTCATTATCACACTTAAAAATATCAGAAAACAGATATAAATCATTTTTTATCATTTTTCAATATATAAATATGCGAAGAATACTCTTTTTTGAACATTCCATAGATATTAGAATACAATCCGATACAAAATGCTTTAAATAAATTATTTTTACCTGTTTTGTATTTTTCGGAAAGTATGCTCACATAAAAACTATCAAAATACATAGGCTTTATCTGTTTGAGTAGAATTTGATGTTTTCGAAAAATTAATTCAATTGATGTTTTCGAAAAATGATGCAAATGACGTGGTACATCATAAGCTGCCCAAAATTGTTTGTAGTATTGAGCATCAAATGATTTGAAATTCGGAACGGCAATTACAATATAACCATCTGGTTTACAAATACGTTTGAGTTCTTTTATTTGATTATCCAAATCTTCAATATGTTCCAATACATGCCACATCGTAATAACTTCCGCCCAATTATCAGGCACTTTATCCAGTTGCTCTATATATTCAATTTGTTTATTTTTTCCAATATCAGAAGCTGACTGATTAGGTTCAAAAGCAAGTGTATCCCAGCCTTTTGATTTTAAATAAACCAAAAAATCAGCAGTACCAGCACCTATATCCAAAATCGTTGTTTTTTTGTTAGTAAGTTTAGCAATTTTCTTTTCTTTACTATAAAAAGAAAAATCACGAACTATATGATAAATCTTTTCAATAAAAGTTTTTTTCCGATCAGTATGCGAGATATATTCCTCAGATTCGTAATATTTATCCAAATTATCAGGAACAGGAGAAGTATGATACATATCTAACTCAGAATTATAAACTATACTAAAAACTTTATTTGACACTAAATAATCTTTTATTTTCATGATTTTAAAAAATTCATTTCAAAACAACTCGTTATATTTTACAAATTACCTATATAAAACAATAATTCTTTATTATATGTTCCACGTGGAACATATAATAAAGAATTATTACAAAAAATAATGTTCCACGTGAAACATTATTTTTTGTAATAATTTTGAATTTTCGTGTTATATATCGAATTAACTGGTAATTTTTCTTTATTTAAAATTTCTGTATTATACAGGAAATCTCTTAATTTTAAATTTAAAATCCTATTAGTAGTATCGTAATTATTAAAATTAGTATTTGATTTTCTGTCATTATCCTCTCCTTCTGTCTTTTGTGCTTTATCTAATTTAAGTAATTCAACTTTAATATTTTGCATATTATTGATTACATTATTTTTATTTTTCTTATCCAGAAGTTGTTTTTCTAATTGCTTCATCAACTCTACTGCATTATCAACTCCAGAATTACCTTGTTTTTTCATTTTTTCCAAGGCTTCACGAAGCATTTGTTGCTCTTTGTATATTTCGTATAACTCTCCAGCATCGCCCTCTTCCGAATCTTGTCCCCCTTCTTTTGGTTGATTTCCTTTTTGTAGATTTTCTTTCATTTTATCAATCAAATCTTCCTGTGATTGTATAATATCGTCTAATTGTAATTCGTCTGTTTGACCAGGACTTGGCATACCAGACCCTCCTACCCCCATTCCTTGCATCTGCATCTGCATTTGATTTTGTATATTACTCAAAAAATCAGAAAGTTTATTAACCGATGTAATAGTAAAGCGTTGATGCGAAGTTCCTTTTTGAATATTAGATTCGGATAATTCTTTTATAGATTTGTCCATATTATAATGAACTTCTTCTATTTCTTTATTAATATTTTCAGTAATCATCGGATTGCGCAATGACAAAGCAAACAAGCTATCATCGACATGTTTGAATTGAATTTTCAAGCCTTGTTGAATCTTAAGATTGGTAGCATACGATGGCGTTTTTTGAGACGATTTAGAAAATTCGTACATAATATGCTCTTGTGTAAACGAAAAAGCCAACAGATTATCCAAAATTTGACGTAACATTTTAGAATCTTCTTCGAGCTGTTGCATACTCATCTGCATCATTGAAGACTGCATTTTTTTAGCCATTTGCTTCATTTTATCCGATGCCGATTTTTGTTTTGATTTGGCTTGTTGTTTGTTTTGTTTTTCTAAATTATCTTTGGCACTATTCAAATCCTTTTTGATTTCTTCTTGCAAAGTTTTATCGATAGGATTATCAATTGGTTGCTTCAATTCTTTATTTTCCTTATTAAATTCGTCTATATTTTTTTGTAATTCGTTAAATTTTTGATTAATATTTTCCTGTTCCTTTTTATCAGAATTTTCTTTATCAATTATTTTATCTTGTTCTTTAGCCAAATTATTTAAGTCTTTACCTAACTTTTCTATCTTTTTCTGAAGATAAAAACGCTTGGTCAATTCAACCAACTGCTCTAGACTTTTTTGTTGAGATTTAGCCGATTGTTTGAACTTTTCTATTTTGTCAAACAAATCTTCTTTTTTAATCTTGTCCGATAAATCTTTGAGTTCGTCTAACAATTTTTGTTTTTCATCTAATTCTTTAGATAAATTTTCCAAACGGTTTTCTAACAATTCTTTATTTATATCTTTATCTTCATTGTCTAATTCCTGAATGTTATGTTTGAGCTTTTCAGAAAAAGATTTCATCATCTTATCCTGCATTTCTT
The DNA here is from genome assembly GCA_030528745.1 of Bacteroidota bacterium. Taxonomy (GTDB): domain Bacteria; phylum Bacteroidota; class Bacteroidia; order Flavobacteriales; family Flavobacteriaceae; genus Flavobacterium. The sequence continues at coordinate 2,771 of JAUMYH010000011.1, read as the reverse complement.
GACGTTGAATAAAATCTTTTATTTTTTGTTGTTCTTTAAAATCAAGCTCTTTAGTTTCCTTGTCCAACTGTTGTAATTTATCAATTTGCAAAATATTTTTTTGTTGCTCCTTAATAGAGTTGGTAAGCGAGTTCAGATTTTGATTTTGTTCTTGTAAATTCTTTTCTATTTTTTGTTCTTTGGACAATTCATTATGCGAATATACACCTGATTTGGCACTTTTACTTCCATTAACGCCATCATTATCATATATCTGAAAATAATATTCGTATTCGATTCCTTCTTCCAAATTCAGCCCTTCAGGAAAAGAATAATGAAAACGATCATAAGTAGCTTTGGATATTGGTAATATTTTGGTTTTGATATTATGAATATTATTTTTATCATAATAAACCAACTCCAATTTGGAAAATCCGTAATCATCTGTTACCTCTCCTAACAAAATATGTTTGCCATCGGTAATGCTATCTGGAATTTTACTTACTTGTATACTCGGATAAGCATCTTTGATTACTTGCAATTTATAAGCTAATTTTTCGTGATTTTTAATTTCATTATTTGAAGTAATTATTTGATATTCAATATTTTGTAATATATTTTTATCAAATTTATAATTATTGTTGTCTTTTGCAAAGCTATATCTTTCCTTATTTGACTCCCAAAATACAGAATCGGTAGTTTTGGTATGGAGCAACCACGAAATTTTGGTTCCTTCAGGAATTACAGCATTCCCTGTACCTTTGATTACTTGATTTTCTTTTTTGAGATACGAAGGAAAAACCAAATTCATTTCCATATTGGTAATAACAGGAACAGATTGCGTACTCAACAGATAATCAACTGAAGTTACTTCATTGGCAACAAACGAAAAATAAATATTTTCATTTACATTTTTGAATCGGTAAGCATAACTTCCGTCTGTAAGTGCTTCCATAAAATAATTCTGATTGTTGTAATTTATAGAAACCTGCTCAGGAATTACCTTACCTACAATCCGAACTTTAATCAGATAATCATCGCCTTGTTTTACTCTCAATTCTTTATTAACCAATACAAATTCAAACGGAGCTGGAGGTGTGTACTTTTGCGAATAATTAACCACCCTATTCATACTATCCGAAAATACAGCTCCATTACCACTGATATAAAAAATCAAAAATAACGCTATAGGAATCAAAGCCAAAGGCAAATACTTGTAAGATTTTCGATAATCTATAGCCTTAGTAAAAGGAATAGGAGAAATTTTTTGTGCCTTTTGTTCTATCGAAGCCAATAAAAGCTCGGATTTTTGTTCAGAAGATGACAATTGTAATAAATTGGTCAGTTTGTCGTCTATTTCTGTAAAATGAGTACCTATAATTTTTGAAGCATACTGATACGAAATTCCTTTATTTATTTTAAACAATTTGGACAAAGGAATACAAATATAATATACAAACAACAATACTTCAACAACTATAAATACCCAAAAAAGCAAAGTACGACCAGCAGAACCAAGCCACAAAAAATATTCGATAACAGAAGTGAATAACAAATACAACAAACCAATCCCTATAAAGAAAATAAATCCTTTCAAAAGTTGATTTGTATAGTATTTTTTAATAAAGTCCTCTAACTTTTTGTATATTGTATCTAAACTATTCACCACTTTAGTTTTATAACCAACGAAGATACAACATTTTCATCATTAATAAAGAATTATTTTCAAAAAATATCGCACCTTAAATTCAACCCCAAAATACAACCAACTTTTAAAATCAAATTTCTAAAAAAACACATTCGATAATCGATGAACATTAAACACGAATTATATAAATAAAAAATAATTTTTTAAATAATTAATTTAATGATATTATAAGTGGTGTTAATTGTTTAAATAAGTTTTTGGAATATAATTGCATAAATGATTTTTTAATAGTTCTCTACAATAATTAACAACTGTAAATAATATAAAGTAATTGAAAATAAATTATTTATATATTTAATTAACAATTGTTGATAACGCAAAAATACAATTAAATAAGATAAAAAAATATAACAATTATTGTTGATAACTACAGCTAACGATATTGAAAATAGACAAACAAAATTGAAATAATTTATTTGACTCGAATAGTAAATTTGTATAATGTATTTTTGGTATCTAATTTCAAAATTTTATTGTTATTTTTTTCCATAAAATTATGAACAAAATGATATTTAAAAAATAGTATTGAAAAACAATCAGTTACTTATTTATTAACAACAAGTGTACATATCTAAAAATGTATTTTACCTAAAAAGCCTATTCTATATTGACCAATATTTTGCAACTGCTTCTCCTTAAAATTTCAGCCAAAAATAGAAAAATACAAGTAGCAAAATAATAATCAAAATGATGGTACGCCAATACTTATTTTTTTCCTGAATAAATAAGGTATTTTTGTTGGGTGATGAAATGGAAGTATCCTTTTCCATAGCCTCAAAAACTTCTTTTTTATTGGGTAAAAGTTTCTTTGCTTCTTTCCATTTGGGGTGTTGGGGTGTGATTTTGGCGTAAGACGTTGTACTATCCTGATAGAAAACAGAAGTTTTTCCGTTTTCGGTAGTAATCGTACATTTTTGGTAGTTTTTTGATGGTGTTTTTTCTGGAACAACCATTTTCCCAGCTTCAATATCATCAATATTTTCTACCAAAAATTTTGCCGTTTGCAAATCCATTCCATAGGTTTGGACACAATACGCAACGGCTTCCAATTTCTTGTCGTTGCCAATAAACTCTCGTATTTTAT
>JAUMYH010000088.1 GCA_030528745.1 Bacteroidota bacterium | reverse complement strand
ACACATCTGAAACATTACCTAACTACCCATTTCTTTTTTTTAGAATTTGATTTATCTCCGCCAAATTATGGCTATAATGCTTCTTATTTGGATAAAAATTCAATTCCTTTATTTTAGGAAAAACAAGAATTTCGCCCACATCTCCGCTTTTCAAATCTTGAAATCCCAATGTAACCAATTGCTCAATAGGTGAAATTGTTTTTATAGAATCCAACTTGTCAATATATAAAAATTTTATACTTTTGTTCTTGATAAGTATTTTCAAATCATTGATTTTATAACAAGAATTAATAGTTAAGTTCTCTATATTTATTGCGTTTATTGCAGAAATTGATAGTAATTTCTTATTAGATATTAATTCTAATTTTTTCAAATTTTGTAATTTTTCAATCCCTTCCAAAGATTTAATTTTTGTATTTGCTATTATCAATTCTTTAAGATTTAAAGGATATTCAATATCTGCAAAATTATTTATTCCATCTCGAATGTATAATGAGTCCAAGGTGGTTAAATTACTTATGTTTTTGAAATTAGTAGGACAGGATAGTGTTAATTGTTCTATTGAATTTAATTTTGTAATGTCGAAAATTTCAAACTCATTAGGCAACCATAACTGCTTAACATTTTTCATTTTTTCAATGAGTTTTGCATCATATTTTTTTGCAAATCCATCTTCAAATGACAAATGATTACAATTTTCACTTAATTTCTCTATAAGGGTTAAATCCAAATTTTCAGGAATATCTTGAATAGGTTTTCTCAAAAAGATTCCATCACAATTATTCTTAATGGCTTCTTTTATACCATTTTCAAAATCGTTTGAAAATATACTAATTACCTTTTTGGCATAAGGTTTTTTATCTTCTATCCTATACATATTATTTATTTACATTTAATTTTTCCTGTACTTTTGGCTAATTTGGCTTCTAATTCATCCGCTTTTTTGACTATATCAGCATAAGCATTAGGGTCATTAATTTTCATTTCTTCTAATGGCTTTGCTCCTGGCTGATTTATTCTGTTTAATCCCATAGGGTCTTGTACTGCTCCTTTACGATTAATAAGCTCTTGTTCAACTAAAAAGCCTATTTTGTCATCGCCCCAATCAATATGTGCTCCTTGTATTATTGTTGGAGAAATTCCATTATTTTTTACTTTTACTTCATTTGTTCTAATATTCTGAGAATCACCAGCTCTATCAATTGATCCTTTACCTATGTAGTAATTACCTGTGTCAAAAACAAAAATGTAAGTTCCAGTCAATCCAAATATATCAACAAACTTATTTACATCTTTTACATATCCGTAAAGAGCCAACCCTCCTGCTAACCCAATAGGGTCTTTGCTTATATAAGTCCCTGTATTACAATCATAATACCTAAATCTATTGTAAGCAAGTTCCGTTTCTTTGTCGTAATACTGCCCTTGGTATAAGAAATTGCAAAAATCTTTGTCGCCTTTTAGTTTTCTTACCCTGCCGTAAATGTCTAACTCACGTTCCCAAATTAAATTTCCACTTTGGTCATAGGCTTGTACAGGCGTACCCAAATAATCGCTAACAACACTAAAACCCTCGTTATCAGTAAGTTTGCCAATAGGTACAAAACTTCCGTTTTCATAAACCCACGTTATTAGGTTTTCAATGGGTTCTTCTTTATCAAAAGTAACCTCGCCAATGGGGCTTACCAATAGTTGGGGTTCATCTGCTGCGTTGTATTCCCACTCGTGTAAAAGAACGTTGCCATCCCAAAGGTAGCGTTTTATTTTTCCATTGGCAACTTTTTTTGTTCTTCTGCCCAAAGCATCGTACGTAAAGGTAACTTCCTTGCCATCAGGGCATTTTACTTTTTTTAGGCTTCCGTTGGCATTCCACTCATACGCCCAAGAGCCTAAGCTCCATTGCCTCACCCCAGCCCTCTCCGAAGGAGAGGGGGCTTTTTTCAGTATTTCAAGGAACTTTTAACAACACATCTGAAACATTACCCATTATACGCCTGTATATACTCTTGAGTACTATATATCTTAGGACCTATAAATTTCCTTTTAATAATTTCATCTCTTATCTCTTGCGTAAAAATAAGAGTTTGATAATAAATTACAGATATTTCAATATCAAGAACAAATATTTTTTTATCTACATTAGATTTTGGAGTCATATTAGGATATATCTTATTTCCTTTTGCACCTTTTCCATAAACAGCTCCCTCTGATGGATATTCCAATAAATTGTTATCAAATTCATAAAAACGAAGAGCGTAATAAGGCTTGGTTTCTAATACTTTACCCGATGCATTCATAACAGATTTAATTTTAGCTATTTCATAGCTTTCTGTTAGGCCATTTTCTTGAAAGAAATGTAATAAATCATTTGAAAATATTTTTACATTATGTCCTACTTCCAGATAGTCAAATTGGACAGAAGCGTAGCCTGAAACTTCAAGATATAACTCATCAGGAAATTTATACTCTCCTTGTGGAGGAAATGGGTGGTATCCGTGTATATAACTTGTCCAATTTCCTGCATAAGTGTCAATACTATCTTTAATTAAAGCATTGCCTATACGAGGTACACCTTTTACTTTTTTATAACCATAAAATCCTTGTCCCCATATAAATAATTGTTTCATATAATATTTATTTTATTATTTGTTACTTTTATGATACCCTATTACAAGTGTTACTCTTAGTTTTACGATTTAATAACCTATGTGACATTTTTTGTAAGTCTTGTAATTCTTTTACTGCCTGATTGGATGCCTGATTAGGGTTCATCCCTCTTTTAATATTATCATTATATTTATTTTTAATTTTATCAACTCGTACTTTTATTTTATCTGAATATTCAGAATGCGAACCATTGTGGTAATACGCATAACCTTCTTGTATAGCTCCTTGTTGTGTATTCGGTAAGGCTATACCATTGGTAGCTTCGTGTTGTCCTGCAAACCCAATATTATTAAAGAATTTTTCATTTTGTTTCCAAATTTCATTAGGTATTAAATGATGTGCCTGCCAAGAGGTGTTATCTATACCTTGTCCTGCTTTAATTAGATTATTACGTAATGGGTTTAATCCAAAGATATCTATTTCATTGACCACACTATATACATACCCATACAGAGTAGGGTTATTTCCCAATAACCCTATTGGGTCTTGGCTTATATAACTTCCAGTATCAGGAGAATAGTATCTAAATCTATTATACGCTAAATCCGTTTCTTTATCGTAATATTGCCCTGCATATAAAAATGGCATAAAGCCACATCTTCGGTTTGCTACATCATCGCTTGTAAATTCTTTTCTTACCTTGCCATAAATATCTAACTCACGCTCCCACACCTTATTACCTTGTGTGTCAATAGCCATTAAAGGCGTACCTATATGGTCAGAGATAATACTATAAGCCTTGCCGTTAATCAGTTTTGCCGTTGGCGTAAAACCTTCAAAAATCCACGTAATTATATTGTCTTCACATAATTCTTCTTTTTGTATTTCGTGTAAAGGTACGTTTTTATCCCAAATATAAAAAAATTCTCTGCGGAGATATTTTTTGCTAATACGTCTACCAAAAGCGTCATACTTAAAGGTAAATACCTTGCCATCGGCACGTTTTATTTTATGCAAACTTCCGTTGGCGTTCCATTCATAAGCCCAAGAGCCTAAACTCCATTTCCTTACTCCTTGTCCCTTTTCTTCAAAGGGGGATTTTAGGATAAGTTTTCCCTCCTTATCGTAATAATAGTACCATTTACCGTCGTGTTGCAGTTGTTTTCAGTATTTCAAGGAACTTTTAACAACACATTTGAAACATTACCCATTTTCAAGAACGAATCGTTTGTCAATGGTCAATGCTAAAATATCATTTTGTACTATTTCGTCAATCAATTTTTCAGAAAAGTAAAGATATGATTTTGCCAAAATATCATAATCATAATTTGATTTCAATACGATATGTCTGTGTTGTAGTAAAAAATATTTTGGATGATTTTGATATTCCTTTATATCACTAAATTGATATTTTTCATTGAGATAATCATCATAGAATATAGTTTTTTCAAAATCATATTCCTTTTCAGAAATTTTAGGAAAACCCACCAAAAAGAATGTTCCTTGAAACCCGTCAATAGTTACAGGTATTCTATTGTGAATAGGAATTTTATATTTATCAATGATGTTTATTAACTTTTCGGAAAACACAAAATCAAAACAATTATAATGAATTTGATAACTCATTATATCAACGTTTTTGACTCTTTTTTTCGTTTTAAAAAGAGTCATTTTTTTTATTTTTTTATCATCAATAGTCTGATAATCATTTAATGACAATAATTGTAGAGCGTCTTTTTTTCCAAAGGCGAATTTATTTGCATAATCATAAAAATAAAGTTCCGACTCTTTATCTTCAAAAGAATATTTATCCTTTTTTCTACATATTTCTACTTGTGCAGATGCGTCATTTATTCCAATAATGAGCGGATCATAAGTTCTTATTATTCTGTAATATCTCATAACAATATTTATTTTGGACATTTTTTCTTAAAGGCTTCATTCAAATTTTCTTTTTTAGTCTCATCTTTTTCATTATTATATTTATCCTCATAATCTTTAATTTCTTCTCTTAACCTATCTTGTAAAGCGTGAAGAGAATCCGCTGTGATATTATCTCCCATTGCCATTATTTCAGAATCTACATATTGATTATATGCAGGATGATTTCCGTGGAAAGGTTTATCCAAAGACATCAAATTTGATTTATCTATTCCTTTCTTACTTTTATTTTGAACATATCCAGGAACCGTTTTATTATTCAAATTATATTTTTTTGCTATTGCATTGGGTATTAAATGGTGAATATCCAACCCAAAAATATCAATCCAAGTATTAGTATCCCAAACATAAGCATAAATATTTGGATTTCCACCAGCCAACCCTATCGGGTCTTGTGATATATAACTACCTGTATTACAATCATAATACCTAAACCTATTATACGCCAACTCTGTTTCTACATCGTAGTATTGCCCCTGATATAAAAATGGCATAAACCATTTATCACCCTGCAATTTACGTACTTTTCCGTAAATATCCAATTCACGTTCCCAAACTTTTACGCCCTCATTATCAATAGCTACTAACGGCGTACCTATGTGGTCGCTTATAATGGAGTAACTTTTATCGCCTTGCAGTTTGGCAACAGGTACAAAATCCTGAAATATCCACGTAGTTAATTGGTCTTCAAGTTGGTAATCTTTCTTTATTTCGTGTAATAAAACATTACCGTCCCAAATGTACAAAAATTCTCTTCTATGATACGATTTGCTAATACGTCTACCAAAAGCGTCATACTTAAAGGTAAATACCTTTCCGTCAGCACGTTTTATTTTATGCAAACTTCCGTTGGCGTTCCATTCATAAGCCCAAGAACCTAAACTCCATTTCGGTTGTGAGGACATCCCCCTGTATCCCCCTTCAAAGGGGG
>JAUMYH010000087.1 GCA_030528745.1 Bacteroidota bacterium | reverse complement strand
GCTTTAGCAGAGCTTGAAAAGGAATTAGAAATCCTTTCAAAAGAGGAAATGAATGCTTGTAAAGGGGGAGGTGATGGAACACAAAATGATCCTTATACGCAAGATGAGTTTTATATGTTAAGTAATAGTGGAAATTTTAAGGGTGGATATGTTCAAGGTTCGGGATATATTGAAACATTAGAAGGGGTAGCAGTTTTTGGTGAAGATAAAAATAAATCGGTTACTCATAGATATGCAACTTTTTCAGGTTTTGTATCGACTTCAAATTTTATCACGGATCATTTAGCGAGATTTTTGCTAGTTTTTTTTCCTGCTGGTATTGACTGCAGAAAATAATATGAATGCAATGCAAAGAGATATGATAGTAGATATTGTAGGTAAAGGGTATGGGGTGAATTCCTCATTGTATATTTCAATGACACGAGATGGAGATGATGGTTTTTCCTATACGGTTTATGATGGTGTCACAGGAGAAGTAATAACTAGAAGAAGGGCTAATTCAATAGGATATTATGATAATAGTTCAGGGAATTACTAAAATTGTGTGTTATGCTTATCAATAGAATTTTCTTTTTTATCATTTTATCTGTTTGCTGTTTTTCACTAACCTTTTGCCAAAGAAAAGAAAAGGTATATGCGGACTATTACAATTTTGAAATATTAAGTTTGGATAGCGTAAATATGAGAAAGAATTGGAGTCTTCTTCCTCATAATCTATTTGATATAACACAAGAAAAAATCAATGGAGAGGAATTCTTTTCAATAAAACCAATGGAAGATAATTTTTTGGGTATTTTTCTTCCTGTTTCTGCTGAAATATCACAAAGTTTCATTGTTAAAAATCCTGAAATAAAAAATAAAGTTCGGGTAGAAATAAGTACAAAGGGCAAACATATAGGAGCTTCGAAATTGCATCTAAAAGGGATAGATGCATTGGGTAATGAAACCTTTTCCGATGCGTTTTTTCTAAAAGATAGTAATGAATGGCAAGTATTAAAACATTCGGCAGAGATACCACAGGGAACCAACGAGTTTTTGGTTGTTTTAGAAATAAAAGGAGATACCATCATTCAAAATCAATTCTTTTCCTTAAAAAAGGGCGTGAAAATATATCTCAATGAAAGCTATTTACCTAATCTTTTATTGGAAGGGGTAGCGTATAAAGATGAATATCTACAACAAGCTGTATCCGTACCTTATAATGAAATAGGTAAACAGCTTTCGGAAATGATTGCTGATAAACCAGCAAAAGTGATTGCCTTCGGTGAGCCGTTACACGGTAGCAAGGAGTTTCCTGATGTTTTTTTTCAATTTTTTCAGTATCAGGTAACACATAATCAGGTCAAAAAAGTGTTTTTTGAAAATTCCATTTTGGAAGCGATGCATTGGAATCGTTTTATTACCGACCAAAATTCGGTTTTTGCTTTGGATACCCTGATGAAACCAGAACGTTTAGGGTTGTTGGATCCTGATTTTGTAAAAAAGATACTACTTTGGACAAAAGAATACAATAAAAAGAATTCGGACAAAATACAATTTTTAGGTATTGATTGTTATAGCACAGGTTTTATAAGAGAAACGGATTTGGGTAATTTTCTGTACGACATCAACACCCCTCAAAGAAATCCGTTATTAGACACGCTCTTTTTGAAATTGGATTTTTCGTCTAAACAAAAAACGTTGGAAGTTTTGAATTTTATGGAAGCTCATCAAATGCAATTATGTCAATTGTTAAATGAAGAAGAGTATGAGATGATACACCAATACGTTCAAAATATTTTTCAATTTTTGGGCAAAGGCGTTTTTAGTGTTTCACCAGAGCGGGAAATGTGGATGTTTCAGACAGCCAAACGGCATATCAATCGACTTAAATCAGATGAGAGGGCTCTGGTTTTCTCCCATTGGTTGCACTCAAACAGTTTACATTTAGAAGCAGGAAAAGGAGCAAAAACATTAGGAGGGCATTTATTGAATGAATACGGAAACGATTATATCCGTATTGGGGGCTTGGCGGGTGAAGGAACATTTATGGGAAGAGACCCTAATCTAAACCTGAAATTAGGAAGGGTAAACTCTCCAGAAGGTACTTTGACACATTTTTTAGGTAAGAAAAAAGAAAACAACCTTGTGTTTTCTTCAATGAATGCACCTGAAATTGCAATGTTTCCGATTTATGGATCTTTTAACACATCTTCTTCTATTTGTCAGGCAGTTAGAATAAAAAAGACAATAGACATTGGCTTTTTTATCGGTAAAATAAATGCTTTTATCCCCTCCGCTCAAATTAAAGCACGTCAGTTGGAAGAACTTACTCAATCAATACTTTACAGAGATAGAAAAGAATCATTGCTTTTAAAGAAATAAGATTGTCGTAAACGGAGATACTAATCTTGGAAAGAGATCTCTTTGCAAAAAACAAAGTTTTTAAGTAAAGTAAAATACATGACAGTATAGTTCGCCAAATGGCGGATTTTTAAATTAGAAAATCATGAAGTATATTTACCTAATAGATTATTATAACCCACTACGAAACAACGGATTAAATAGCTATGTTACTCAATTAACCAAACAAATCACAAAAAATAAAAACATTCAACTGCATATTATTTGGGCAAATACACCTTTTTCATCAGAAATTAAAACAGAAATAATTGAAAACGTAGAACATATTTATTTGCCTTTTGATATTGCTTTCCAAAACAAAATCAACGAAAATGATTATAAATTAACCGTATTTCTTACTGAAAAAACTAAAAATCAACCTAATGTCATTTTTCATTTCAATTGGATAAATCACGGAACATTCGTTTGACAGATTGGTTTTGGCAAATATAACCACTTATGAGTGATTAAGGGTATGCAAAAAATATTTTATAATTTTGTAAAATAAAAACTGTACTTGCTAGTTGAATGTGCCCCTCATAAAAAAATGATTTTACTTTTGTCTTTATCAAATATATTTCGTAGTTTCGTAACAAAACTTTTAATTTATGAGTTCAAGAAAAAAACGTACAAAACTCACACTTTCAGAGGTAGAAACCCAAATGGAGGTTTTGACGAAAGAAGAGATGGAAATACTTAAAGGCAGAGGCGATGGCTCTTATGGAAGTCCTTATACCACAGATGAGTATTATGCCCTTCTTGATTCAAATTCTTTCTACGGAGGATATGTAGTTGGTTGGGGGTATGTCAATGCCTTGGAAGGGGTTGAAGTTACAGGATCTTCTTTTGGAAGTCATACACCTCCTAACTCGGATTTTAATGATCGGGTATGGACAGAATATGAAGCTTGGAAAAATCAAATGATGTACGGAAGTTCAAACTATTACGGTAGTGGTGGCTTGTATGATTCGTACTATTACGGAAGTGATTACAACTCATATGATGAAATTCCTTCATACTCAGGTGGAGGAGGGGGAGAGTCTTACCATAATAACCCAACCAGAGATGGTATAGATATTAGCAATAGTAAGCATTTTTCTTTTAAAACACAAAGTAACGTAGCTTTTGACCGCCAATTGAAAGATATTCTTTCTAGTAACAAAACCATTAAAGGAATTTTGAGTTATTTTGATAAGGGAATTGTTCATATGACTTTTAGCGTTAAAGATTTGGAAGGAAGCAGACTTGCACAAACGAATTATGTTTCATCTGAATCTTATCATATTGAGTTTAATTCCAAAAGGATAGACCAAAATGGTTGGAATTCTAATTATAAAGGAAAAGACAATATTGGTTATGATTTTTCAAAAGCCCGTACCACTGAGGAATGTTTAGTAATTACCCTTGCCCACGAAGCTATACACGCTAAACATTACGCAACCTATGAAGATACTATGAGAAAAGCTAGTAATCGTCCAGATATTGCTGCAAATATTTTACTTGACAGAGGATATAGCCAAGAGTTTGTAGAAATATATTTCAAAAAAGACAGTGAAGGGGAATGGTATCATAATTCAGATGGAAGAAATGACAGAGCTCATGAATATATGCGTAAACATGACCATAGTGTAATTGACAAAGCCTTAGAAGAATATCGAAGAGATAGAGGACTATAAAAATAGTTATATTATGAAAAAAATACTAATTATTCTTGCAGGATTCTTATTCTCCTGCAAGAATATACAACAACAGGAGATCACAAAAGAGTCTGAACCACAATTATCAAAATTAGAACAATTAAAAAAACATCGTTCGGATATACCTTTGGATTATATAGGTTTGTCAAATGAAAATCTCACAGAAATGCCTTATTTAGGAGACTATACTATCAAATCTTTGAATTTATCTCATAACCAAATTGATAAATTAATTTGGGCTTTTCTCCCAAAAGGAATTCAAAAATTAGATATGTCATATAATTCTTTAACAATAATACGAGGGTATAAAAATATTGATTATCCTATGAAGGAGTTAAATGTAGCGAATAACAATATAACATATATAAGTTCTTATTCTCCAATAACACGACTTATTGCAACAAATAACAATATAGAAGAAATTAGATTTAATATTCAAAATACCACATATTTAGATATTTTAAATAATCCTAATTTTAATTATAATGTATATTTTGACCCTAATGAAATAGATACCTTATTATCTGATAAACCACTAAAAATTATTAAACCTCCAAGAATTGAATTTATTGATTAGAGATAACTTTTTAATTATGAAAACCATCGTATTTTTAATTCTTGCAGGCATGTTATTCTCCTGCAAGAATACGCCCAAACAAGAGATTGTTGAAAAGCAACAGCCTACAAAAGAATTAACCAAATTAGAGCAATTGTACTTATTGCCCAAAGATTCTATTTATGAGTTTTATGATTTATCAAACGATAGCATTAAAAAACTACCTGATTTGTCGGAATATGCGATAAAAAAATTAGATTTATCGTATAATCAAATAGATAGTTTGATTCAAGATAGATTACCAAAAAATATTGAACATCTGAATTTATCAAATAATCTTTTTAAAGGAAGATTTTTTTTAGATGATTTTTCTAAAACCCTGAAATACATGAATTTATCAGGTAATAAAATATCTGATTATAATGCTAACGCCTTCTTAATACGATTGATTTTAAGTAATAATGAATTAAAAAGTGTCGCGTTCGGAAATAAAAAAATGAATTTTTTAGATCTTTCGAATAATCCTAAACTGAGTAACGAAGTATTTTTTGACCCTAAATAACCTCAGTTCGATTTAAGCGGCAATTCTTTTTTGATCAACGATGTCTTGATGCAAGTTTATGGAAGGTTTTTTATCGAAGAAATAAAAGGTTATAAGCTATGATAATAAGTTAGTTATAAAATTATCAAAAGAACGATGAGGAGTGTGTTCTATTTGACACATATTTTTCAATTGGTCGTTTACAGTTTCTATCAAAGTTCGTTTTCTCAAAGCAATTTTATACTGCAAAAGCATCAGACAATTTTTTATATGTCTTGTCCTAAAATAGGTTGTCAGTTTTTTTAATGGTTTTACTTTTGAAAAAAAACTTGATTGGGTGTTTGCAACTTCAATGCCCACTGCGGT
>JAUMYH010000086.1 GCA_030528745.1 Bacteroidota bacterium | reverse complement strand
TTTATTTTATAAATTTGTGGCATAAAAAATTGCACTTGGGGGTTGAATCTAAGTCAGATAATTTGTTAGATTAAAGTTTGGGATAGTCGTTATATTTGAGTATCTTTGCAAGATAAATTTATGTCAAAAAAACGTATGAGTACAGCTACAAAATCATATATTCCCTATAAGGTTAAAGATATTTCACTTGCTGACTGGGGTAGAAAAGAAATTGAATTAGCAGAAGCCGAAATGCCTGGTCTTATGGCTCTTCGGAAAGAGTATTCTGAATCAAAACCTCTTAAAGGAGCTCGTATAGCTGGGTGTTTGCACATGACTATTCAGACTGCAGTTTTGATAGAAACCTTGGTTGAGTTGGGTGCTGAAGTTACTTGGAGTTCGTGCAATATTTTTTCAACCCAAGATCAAGCCGCAGCGGCTATTGCCCAAAAAGGAATTCCTGTTTACGCTTGGAAGGGCATGAACGAACAAGAATTTGATTGGTGCATTGAGCAGACTTTGTTTTTTGGAGAGGACAGAAAACCTCTTAATATGATTTTAGATGATGGAGGAGACCTTACCAACATGGTGTTGGATAAATACCCTGAGCTTGTATCTGGGATAAAAGGACTCTCGGAAGAAACCACTACTGGAGTACACAGATTGTACGAACGTGTCAAAAATGGTACACTTCCTATACCTGCCATTAATGTTAATGATAGTGTTACCAAAAGTAAATTTGACAACAAATATGGCTGTAAAGAATCTGCTGTAGATGCCGTTCGTAGAGCTACCGATGTGATGTTGGCAGGAAAACGTGTAATAGTATGCGGATATGGAGATGTAGGCAAAGGTACAGCTGCTTCGTTCAGAGGTGCTGGAAGTATTGTAACGGTTACTGAAATTGACCCAATATGTGCCTTACAAGCTGCAATGGACGGTTATGAAGTAAAAAAACTCGACACCGTAATATCTAAAGCTGACATCATAATTACCACTACTGGAAATAAAGACATAGTGGTAGGTAAACATTTTGAAAAAATGAAAGATAAAACCATAGTATGTAATATCGGTCATTTCGACAACGAAATTGATATGGCTTGGTTGAACAAACACTATGGCGATTCCAGAATAGAGATTAAACCTCAGGTAGATAAATATACCATAAACAACAACGATATTATTATTCTTGCCGAGGGCAGACTTGTGAATCTTGGTTGTGCAACAGGGCATCCTAGTTTTGTTATGAGTAATTCATTTACAAACCAAACTTTGGCTCAAATAGAATTGTGGACCAATTCAAAGGCTTATACAAATCAGGTGTACACCTTGCCTAAACATTTGGACGAAAAAGTGGCTCGATTACACCTCGAAAAAATAAGCGTTGAACTTGAAGAACTTACTCCTGAACAAGCTGAATATATCGGTGTTAAAATTCAAGGCCCTTATAAACCAGACTATTATAGATACTAATATACTAAAAATCTTATAAACTAAAAAATTATGGCTAGTAAAAGAAATTTAAAAAAAGATGTAAACTATGTTTTCGGAAATATCATTGAAGCTGTTTATATTTCGGAAATTGTAAAGGGAAATAATACCCATTCAGAACAAGCAGAAGCACTTGTTAAAGAAGCAGTAGAATCATTTGACAACATTATAGCTAAAATCAACAATAAAAAAGTTGAGAACAAAAAGGCTCATTTTAAGCAAATTAATGTTGAATTTGAAAATAGTGCTAAAAGTTTGATTGAGAAAGTGAATCAATTGTAAATCGCGAATCTTTTTTCATAAATATTTATATTAAATTAATCACATTTTTACAAAACTGGTTGATGATTTTTCAACCAGTTTTTTGTTTTTACATCTCATAGCAAATATTTATCTTAAAAACACTGCCCATACAACACAGAAAACGCCACAAATTACCAAATAATATTATTGACATTTGTTTTTTTATATTATCTTTGTGTGTACATTTGGATAATTTATTTATGGATAGCGGAATTATTAAAGAAAAAAAGTATACATATTTTGAAAAGGGCGAAGGAACACCAATAATCATCTTGCACGGACTGATGGGTGGATTGAGCAATTTTGATGGTGTTGCACGTTTTTTTCCTGAAAATGGTTATAAAATAATCATACCTGAATTACCCATTTACACCCTAAATATACTCAAAACGAATATAAAATCGTTAGCCAAATTTGTTCGAGATTTTATTAAATATAAAGATTTAGACAACGCAATACTTTTAGGTAATTCGCTTGGTGGACACGTAGCCTTGTATCATGCCAAAAGTTATCCAGAACTTACCAAAGCACTAATCTTGACTGGGAGTTCGGGACTTTATGAAAATTCTATGGGAGAAAGTTACCCCAAACGCGGTGATTATGAATACATTAAGAAAAAGGCCGAAGATGTATTCTACGACCCTAAAATAGCTACCAAAGAAATTG
The DNA here is from genome assembly GCA_030528745.1 of Bacteroidota bacterium. Taxonomy (GTDB): domain Bacteria; phylum Bacteroidota; class Bacteroidia; order Flavobacteriales; family Flavobacteriaceae; genus Flavobacterium. Next base: position 3,155 of record JAUMYH010000086.1, on the reverse strand, counting down.
TAGACGAGGTATTCCAAACAGTTAATGACCGAATGAAGTTGCTCAAAACTTTGGCTTTAGCTAAAAGTGCGATAAGGCACAATATGGCTAAAAATTTGCCTAGCTTGAATATTCCGACATGTCTTATATGGGGCAAAAACGACATCGTAACTCCTCCCGAAGTAGCAACGGAGTTTAACCAACTTCTACCTGATTCGGACTTATATTGGATTGATAAATGTGGACATGCAGCTATGATGGAACATCCAGATGAGTTCAATAAAATAATGTATACATGGCTACAAAACAGAAAATTATAAACTAACGCGATGAAAATAGTTAAAGCTGAGTTTGTTGTAAGTAACTCCAAGGTGGATTTGTGTCCTAAAGAACCTTTGCCTGAGTATGCCTTTATAGGCAGATCCAACGTAGGAAAGTCTTCGTTGATAAACATGCTTACTGGAAATAAGAACTTAGCAAAAACATCGTCCAAACCTGGTAAAACCCAATTAATCAACCATTTCAAAATTAATGACAATTGGTTTTTGGTAGATTTGCCAGGATATGGTTATGCCAAGGTATCCAAAAAAACTAAAGATACTTTTCAGAAATTTATAACGGATTATTTTCAGAAAAGAGAACAACTTGTATCCGCTTTTGTATTGGTTGATATTCGGCACGAACCCCAAAAAATAGATTTAGAATTTATGCAATATTTGGGCGAAGAGCAGATTCCTTTTGCTATAATATTTACTAAAGCCGACAAAATAGGCAAAAACAAAATACAAGGACTCGTTAATACTTACCGCAAGACAATGCTTTCGGGAGATTGGGCGGAGTTTCCTCCTTATTTTATTACTTCTTCTCTTGATGAAATAGGTAAATTTGAATTACTCAACTATATTGACCAAATCAATACCGAAATAAGAAAAGAACATTAAAATCCCAAAAAAAATCCTCCAAACGAAATTCGGAGGATTTTTTAATCATCTAACTTATAATGCTACCATTCTGAATATTAGCCTCTTGATTATCTGAATTTACAAATACGAGCTTCCCCTCCGAATCATTTGTCATCAATATCATACCATTACTTTCGACCCCTCTAAGTTTACGAGGAGCTAAATTAACCAACACTGTTACGCGTTTGCCCACCACCTCTTCTGGAGTAAAATGGTCTGCAATGCCTGATACTATTGTTCGCACATCTAATCCTGTATCAACTTTCAAGACTAACAATTTATCTGCCTTTGGCATTTTTTCTGCTTCTAATATCGTACCTACCCTAATATCCATTTTCGCAAAATCGTCATAAGTGATTAACTCTTTTTGTACTGCTATTTCTTCGGTCTGATTAGCTTGTTGTACTTGCATCGATTTTGTTTTTTCTAATATTTCAATTTGTTTATTAATGGTATCGTCTTCTATTTTTTCAAATAACAAACCTACCTCTCCTATCTTATGATTTACATCTAATAGCTGATAAGTTTGACTTATTTTTTTCCAATCAGCACCTTCAAAATTCAGCATTTTTTTCAACTTAGCACTCGTAAAAGGCAAAAACGGTTCTGACAACACTGCTAATACTGCCGCAATCTGCAGGGCTACATACATTTGCGTTTGCACTCGCTTAGGATTTTCCTTGATTAGCTTCCAAGGTTCTTGATCCGCCAAATATTTATTACCTAGACGAGCTACATTCATCATCTGATTTAATCCTTCTCTAAAACGGTATATTTCTATAGCATCTCCTATTACATTTGGATATTCCTTTAACTCATCAATCACCTGATAGTCATAATCTTCCAATTGGTCAGGAGCGGGAACATGTCCTTGATAATATTTATTGGTAAGTACTGCTACCCTATTTATAAAATTTCCGAATATGGCTACAAGTTCGTTATTATTACGAGCCTGAAAATCTTTCCACGTAAAATCATTATCTTTTGTTTCAGGAGCATTAGCCGTTAATACATACCTCAGCACATCTTGTTTATTTGGAAAATCTTCTAGATATTCATTAAGCCAAACCGCCCAATTTTTGGAGGTTGAAAGTTTATTGCCCTCTAAATTTAAAAATTCATTTGCTGGTACATTTTCGGGCAGAATATAACTTCCTTCTGCTTTGAGCATGGCTGGGAATATGACACAATGGAAAACGATATTATCTTTTCCTATAAAATGCACCAATTGTGTATTTTGGTCTTTCCAATATGGTTGCCAATCTTTATTATTTTTGGCAGCCCATTCAATAGTTGATGATATGTATCCAATAGGAGCATCGAACCAAACGTAAAGTTTTTTACCCTGTGCTCCTTCAATAGGTACATCAATCCCCCAATCAAGATCACGAGTTACAGCCCTCGGTTTTAGTCCATCGTCAAGCCACGATTTTACCTGTCCATACACATTGGGTTTCCAATCATTTTTATGCCCTTCTAGAATCCATTCTCTCAAAAAGGCATCGTATTGGTCAAGGGGCAAAAACCAATGTTTGGTTTGTTTTAATATTGGTTTTGAGCCTGTTATGGTTGATTTCGGATTTATCAAATCAGTTGCGTTGAGCGATGTTCCACATTTTTCGCACTGATCACCATAAGCCTCTGGATTTTCACATTTAGGACAAGTACCCTGCACAAATCTATCAGCCAAAAACTGTCCTGCTTCTTCATCAAATAATTGTTCGGTAGTTTGCTCTATAAATTTGTTATTTTCGTACAATTTTTTAAAAAAATCAGATGCCGTTTGATGATGTATCTGATTCGAAGTTCTTGAATAATTGTCGAATGAAATTCCGAATTGCTCAAACGATTGTTTGATTATGGCATGATATTTATCAATTACCTGTTGGGGTGTTAGCCCTTCCTTTTTGGCTTTCATCGAAATTGCAACCCCATGTTCATCACTACCACAAATAAAAACAACATCTTTATGTTGAAGTCTTAAATATCTAGCATAAATATCGGCTGGTACATATACTCCTGCCAAATGCCCTATATGTATAGGTCCATTGGTATAGGGCAATGCCGCTGTTATGGTGTATCTTTGTTTATCTGACATGAATTTATTTTTTTTGCAAATTTAATCAAATCCTCTATAGTTAACAATAACCAGAGAGGAATTATAGGTCAAACGCACGAAATTTAATATTTTTGTTTTTATGGATTTACTGAGTT
>JAUMYH010000085.1 GCA_030528745.1 Bacteroidota bacterium | reverse complement strand
CCCTTTTGGCATTTTAGTTGTGTAGTTGGGCCCCCTTTGGCATTTTAGTTGTGTAGTTGAGCTCCCTAAGAAGATTATCTAAAACATGTCCTTTGGCATTTTAGTTGTGTAGTTGAGCCCCCCATTTTCTTAAAGAATAATAAGAATAAATAGAAAAAGAATGATTTCAATTATTCGAAACAATTAAGGTAACCTACCCCCTATCCCCTCCCTAATGCAGTTTAGGGAGGGGAGTTATGAATTAATATATGTAAAATTTTTTCTTTGGATAACTGACAAGCCGTTATTACCGCATACTTTTTTGTGTACGAGAACTGTCATTATGGCGGGGAAATATGCATAAAAATTCAATATAAAATGCAAACTAACAATAGGGAAAAATGAAGAAATGTGGTTATTCAAAACTGTATTGAAATAAATCCAGTTACCTTTTTTAGAAGTACTGTTTCTGTAATAAAATAAATCTTTGAATAAAATCATTATCTTTGTGAATGTATTAACTCTATAAAGTTAGAAATGAAACAACAAGGAGAAATTATATTATACCAACCAGATGAAACAGTCAGATTAGAAGTTCGATTGGAAAATGAAACGGTTTGGTTATCAATTGATGAAATGTCACATCTATTTGGCCGTGATATAAGTGTTATAGGGAAACATATCCGGAATATATTTAAAGAAGAAGAATTGATAAAAGAAACAGTTTGGGCAAAATTTGCCTACACTGCTTCCGATGGTAAAACTTATCAAGTCGATTATTACAATCTTGATGTGATTATATCAGTTGGATATAGGGTAAAAAGTAAAAGGGGGACGCAGTTCCGGCAATGGGCAAATAAAGTTTTAAAGGACTATCTACTGAAAGGTTATTCTATCAACCAACGGATGAATGACATTGAGCAGAGGATGGATAAAAGGTTTCTCCAGATAGAGAAAACTATTGCTGAGCATAATGAGAAGATAGACTTTTTCGTGCATACTTCCTTACCCCCGGTTGAAGGAATTTTCTACAATGGGCAGATTTTCGATGCGTATAAGTTTGCAACCGATTTGATTAAATCGGCCAGGCATTCACTTGTGCTTATAGACAACTACGTGGATGAGTCCGTTCTCCTTATGTTTAGTAAACGAAGTAATGGCGTTTCAGCTACTATCTATACGCAACGTATTACTCAACAACTTCAACTTGATTTCGACAGGTATAACAGTCAATATCCTGCTATCAGTATCAGAACTTACCGGGACAGTCACGACCGTTTTCTGATTATTGATGGAACGGATGTGTACCATATTGGAGCCTCATTAAAGGATTTAGGGAAAAAGATGTTTGCTTTTTCAAAGCTGAATATTCCGGCAGCATTAATTATCAGCCTTTTATAATCTCTTTTTGTTTATGAATGTTGTTATCTACTCGCGCGTAAGCTCACAGTCTGCCAGACAATCGACCGAGCGTCAGGTCATCGATCTGGAACGCTTTGCATCTGAACGGGGCTACACTGTGTGCGCTGTTTTTGAGGAAAAAATGAGTGGTCGAAAATCCAATATGGAACGCCCGGTATTAATCCGTTGTTTAGAGTTCTGCACTGCTCCGCAAAATAAGGTTGAGATGTTACTCTTGACCGAAATTTCACGTCTGGGGCGTTCTACCTTAGAAATCTTAAAAGCACTTGACACCTTGCATACACACAAAATCTGTGTGTATATTCAAAATTTGAATTTAGAAACGTTACGACCGGACAAGAAAATAAATCCTTTGTCTTCTTTGATAACTACTTTGCTGGGAGAACTGGCCGCTATGGAACGTCAAGGAATAATTGACCGACTTAATAGCGGAAGAGATTTATACATTGCAAGAGGTGGAAAACTTGGGCGCAGAAAGGGAAGTTTTAAAACTCTTGAACAAAAAAAGGTGGAGTATAGAGATGCTATTTCTTTGTTAAAGAAAGGTTATTCAATAAGAAATGTTTCAAAATTGACTGGTAAGAGTGTTTCTACCATACAAATTATAAAAAAAGAATTTTTATAATTTCCCATCAGGAAAAATAAATTCTCCTGATGGGAAAAATCATTCTGTGATTTCATCCCATAATATAGAATCCTTTTCAAAGAGATCTGTTGTTATTTCAAGTTCAGCACCATTAGCCATCCAATTAATATTGTTAATTTTTGTATTGTAGCAGTTTTCTAACATAGACAAAATGCTACTTTTTAATCCTTCATATTTGAATTTTCCTTTAAACTTGACATTTTTATAGTTCTTGATGAATCCTTCGTCAATAAATGATGTAATTTCAAAAGTGTCCCCAACGGAAGGGAAAAAAGGATGTGGCCAATTAATCCACCAATCATATATATTCCCGGCCCAATCAAATATTATTCTAACTTTCATATCATTTCTGTATTAAAATCTTTAATCTATCTAAGGTTGTATTGTCTACTTTAACATTAAACTTTCGACAGTTTATTTCATGTAATCCTGTTGCTAATTTACCGCAACAACAAAACATAGATTGTTCATTAGATAATTCTTCAAAAATTTGTTTTCTTGTTTCAATCCATTGCTTAGATTGATGAGTTTTTAAGTACTCTATTCTTTCTTTTTTATTCATTTTTACTCTATTATTTCTTCAGGGTATTGCTTCGTTAATGATAGAAAAAAAATGGCTTCAACTTCTCCTTTAGTCCAGCCGTGAAAGTTGTTATGTACATCACAAGCCTTTCGACATTTTTCTTCTGATTTATAAGTTACAGACGACACAGGTATATAACCATTACCAACAATAAATGCTGCATAAAAAATCGATTCTTCCTCTTGTACAGGGTACATGGGATAAACCAAATTTCCACGATGATCTTTCTTTTCATATCCGTATTCCATAATATCCATTTTTGATTGGTTTTAAAATTAATATTTTTCTGCACCCGCCCAATTAAGGTAGGCTATTTGCTTGAACATTTCGAGTTGTCTAACGAAAATCTATGTTTTCTATCCAACTCGAAAATATCAAGTAAAAAATGGAAGAACCTACTTTCAGAAATTTGCTAAAATGCTTGCTTATAAGCAAACTTTTTTATTCAATTTTTGAAAGCAATTTCTTTTAATCCATTTTGGTAGCCGATTTTCCACCCACCCAGTTTTCTATCGACTTATTCCACTTTGAGAATATTGAAGTTTAGCAGGAGCCAACTCATTTATTCTCTCTATTTGATTATTGAGCATATAGTCGATATATGGTTTATAATCTTCTGTCTCGTAATAATGTACAATACTATCACGGTAATTCAGAATATCTATTTCTTTGTGTGATCTGACCGGAATGATACCCCCATTCATCAACACAACGCTTTCAAGCATCCGGGAAGTTCTTTTGTTTCCATCAATGAAAGGTTGTAGCCGAGCTATGTTGCAGTGTAAGAATACTGCCTTTTCCAATGGATCGTTATAATGATACTGTTCTTCTAAAATTGAATTAAACTTGATAGCAATTTCATCTGGATCTTTAGGAGGAATATAAGAGGTTCCTGTAATAGCTACTGGTATGTTTCTTAACGTTCCCCTTGTAGAGTTTGGAATTAAATCGGCAGTGAGCATGGAATGAATACTGTTAACTGTAAATCTATCAATCATAATATGCCCGTCTTTTCTGATTTGTTCCGCACAGGATATGAAAGTATTATAGAGATTCTTCAACATTTTAGCATCTTCATATCTTTTGGGAGATGTTATATTATCTTTTAGAAGGGCTTCAGTTTCCACATAACTATAAGTGTTTCCTTCTATTTTTCCGGAGTAATAACACCAGGTAATAGCCAGGTCTTTGACTTGGTTATTGAGTAATGAAGAAAATTGAGAAATCGGATTTTTGAGAATAAAATCTGCTTTTTCTCTTTGTTCCTGTGTAAAAGTTAGTTTTTTCATTATTTTATGGAATTACATTTGCTAATATATTCACGAATGGCGTCTGCTATAAGATCCATAAGTGTTTGTTCACGTTCTACGGCTAATTTTTTGAGTTCTTTGTGAAGTGACACAGGGATGCGAAAATTAGCTGTTGTCATTTTCTCTTTAGGTTCTGCAGAAGGATTGTTTTCTTTTGACTTTGTTGTCGTTAATAGGCTGTCAAATCCTTGATTGAATAGTTCTTTTTTTTTCATTTGTTTTTATATTTTTATTCTATTGATAATTTCCTTACAGAGAGCCATGTAATCATTAGCACCATTGCTTTTCGGAGCATATGAAAAAATGTCTTTTCCTGTTGACGGTGCTTCTGCAAGTGCCACATTATCTCTGATTGATATGTTAAATACTTCTTTAGGAAAGTGTTTAACAATCGTTTCTAAAATGCTTTTGTTTAATGATTTTCTACTATCATATTTAGTTACAAGAATTCCGAGTATGGATAGATTGTTATTAAGAATATTTCGCACTTTATTCACAACGCTTAGAAGCTTAGCCATACCTTGTAATGCTAATGTTTCTGCTTCTACTGGTATGATGATATACTGTGATGCAGTGAGGGCATTTAAAGTTAAAATACCCAATGAAGGCGGACAATCAATGATGATATAATCAAAATCATTTTTAAACGGCGTAAGAAGCCTTTTTAAAATAAGTTCTCTTCCTGGTTCATTAGCCAATTCTAATTCTGCCGCTTGTAAGTCAAGAGTTGATGGAACAACATTAATGCCTTCATTGTTTTGGTATATTGGCAATTTCTTTTGCTCTTTAAGAGAAGTATATATATTTTCCTCTTTCATGCCAATTCCTAAACTATTAGTAAGATTTGCTTGCCCATCGATATCAATGGCAAGTACACGGTATCCCAGTGAAGTAAGCCCAGCTGATAAGTTTGCGGAAGTCGTTGTTTTTCCAACTCCTCCTTTGTGGTTTAGTACAGAAATAATATTCATATTAAAACATTAAATAATTAGATAATGCAAATATACGATAATTTTATAATTAAACAATACGATGGGTGAAATATAATTTAATGATTGATTTATTTTAGATTTCAAGTGTTTTAGATAATCTAAAAAATATATTGTTCTTTTCCCTATTGTTGATTTGATTTAAAAATGAATATTAAGGCAGTAGAAGATGTGTAATAACTTTTTTGGATAAAAAACAATAGGGAAAAGAATTAATAATGTTTGTATTATTTAGTATCCTTTTTTTGTTGAAAATGGATGAAATAAATTTTTATAAATGGAAATAAAATGCTATATTTATAGTCTGAAAGAAGAGTATTTGTGTAATAATTTATGCCTGTACTATCGAGGGTTTAATATCGGGTTCTTTTTATGAATAAAGTAATTTTAATTGGAAGGGTGGGTGCAGATCCTGAAAAACGTGGAGATAACGGTCCAGTGGTATTTAGTTTGGCAACTTCAGAACCGGCTTATAGTAAAGCTGATGGAACTGAGGTTGCAGAAAAAACGGAATGGCATTCCATAACTGTTTTTTCTGAACAGCCCAAGCGGTTTGTAGAGAAGAATTTTAAAAAAGGCTCTCTTGTTGTTATAGAGGGTAAAATACACTATTCTTCCTATACTGATGCACAGGGACAAGCCAGGAAAGGGGTTGAAATTATCGCTTCTGATGCTCGATTCTATTCTTTAGGTTTAAGTAAATAGTGATTATATTAATGGGAAGTGAAGAATATAAATTCATTTCCCATTTTTGTTGCCACTACCGACACTACCG
>JAUMYH010000084.1 GCA_030528745.1 Bacteroidota bacterium | reverse complement strand
CAAATCCCCAAAATATGCCGTGCTGGCGGCGTTCAAAAATGAATACTTATCCATAAAAATGTTATTTCATTCAACGAATTAGCCTTAAAAGTCATACAAACCGAGCTTACGTCTGTAAATAAATACAAAGATATAATTTTGTTTCTTAAAATCTCATTTTTTAATTTGTTTTTTAAACTTTTTTTTAGATAATGAAAAACCAACTCTATTAAATATTAAAAAAAACATTGTATATCAAATAGTTACAGATATATATAGAGTATATATTCAGCAAAAAAATCTTTCGATTATTTTGTTTTGTTTGCGGGTGAAACAAAAATTTATTTTATCAAAAATACAATAAATAGATTTAGAAAATCATAAACGTTAATTTTTTATTAAATCAAGATAAAATATTCTTTTTTTGGCGATAAAATTATATATTGCGACCTCTGAACTTGGTCAAAAAAATAATAGCTATGTCAGGCAAAATAAAATATCAATTAGAGTTTGCAATTCGTGTTTCTCCTCAAATGTTATATCAATACATATCAACTCCTTCGGGGCTTTCTGAGTGGTACGCCGAAGATGTTAACGCTAATAATGGAATTTATACATTCATTTGGGAAGATTCAGAAGAAAAAGCCAAATTATTGCGAAAAAAATTAGATGAAGTTGTAAAATTTCGATGGCTTGACGGCGATGATAGTTCTTATTTTGAGATGAAAATCGTTGTAGATGAACTTACCGAAGATGTTTCATTAGTGGTCATAGATTTTAGCGAACCTCAAAATTTGGAAAATGCCAAAATGCTTTGGGAGAATCAAGTCTCGGAACTGAAACACATTTTGGGTTCCATATAATAAAAAAGAAGGATAAACAAAATTCGCCTATCCTTCTTCTGTAAATAGATTATGATTCTTCTTGTACGGGTTGTTGTTCAGTTGCTTTCTTTCTACCCCTACGCGTAGATTTCTTTTTAGCAACTTTTTCTACATTATAAGTTGTGTTGTAATCAACAAACTCAATAAGAGCCATTTCGGCATTATCTCCCAAGCGATTTCCTAGCTTGATGATACGAGTATATCCCCCAGGTCTATCGCCCACCTTAACTGAAATATCTTTAAACAATTCAGTTACAGCATATTTATTTCTCAATCGACTAAAAGCAATACGACGATTATGCGTTGTATCTTCTTTTGATTTTGTCACCAAAGGTTCAACAAAGAGCTTCAAGGCTTTTGCTTTTGCCAAAGTGGTGTTTATTCTCTTATGCTCAATTAGCGAACACGCCATATTGGCTAACATCGCTTTTCTATGAGCTGTTTTTCTACTTAAATTATTAATCTTTTTTCCGTGTCTCATTTTTCCTTAAATTAAATAACGCAAAAGCGGGTTAATCTTTGTCTAACCTATATTTTGACAAATCCATACCAAAAGTCAAACCTTTATTGGCAACCAATTCGTCAAGTTCTGTAAGTGATTTTTTTCCAAAATTTCTAAATTTCATCAAATCAGTTTTATTGAATGAAACCAAATCACCCAAGGTTTCTACCTCAGCAGCCTTTAAGCAATTCAATGCTCTAACAGACAAATCCATATCTACCAGCTTGGTTTTCAACAATTGACGCATATGCAACGACTCTTCATCATACGTATCAGTTTGCGAAATTTCGTCCGCTTCCAAAGTTATTCTTTCATCAGAGAACAACGCAAAATGATGAATCAAAGTTTTTGCAGCTTCTGTCAAGGCTTGTTTAGGATGCACTGACCCATCTGTTTTGATTTCAAAAACTAATTTTTCATAGTCGGTTTTCTGTTCAACACGATAATTCTCAATGGCGTATTTTACGTTTTTGATAGGCGTAAAAATAGCATCGGTGGCAATAACTCCTATGGGAGCATTCGGATTTGCATTTTCCTCAGCAGAAACATATCCTCGTCCTTTTTCAATGGTAAGCTCCATTGTAAAGGCAACAGATGCCTCCATATTACAAATCACCAAATCCGTGTTAAGCACTTGAAAACCTGAAAGATACTTTTGAAAATCACCGGCAGTCAATTGTTTCTTTCCTGAAACAGAGATAGTTACTGTTTCATTCTCTACATCTTCAATTTGTCTTTTGAAACGCACCTGTTTCAAATTCAGAATAATTTCGGTCACATCTTCCACAACTCCCGAAATAGTACTGAACTCGTGTCCTACTTTATCGAATTTTACGGAAGTAATAGCGAAACCTTCTAACGAAGAAAGCATAACTCTACGCAATGCGTTACCTATTGTTAAACCATACCCTGGCTCCAAGGGGCGAAATTCAAACCGCCCTTCGAAATCAGATGATTCAATCATTATAACCTTATCAGGTTTTTGAAAGTTGAATAATGCCATAATTTGACTGCTGTCTTATTTATTATTTAGAGTACAACTCTACGATTAACTGTTCTTTAATATTCTCAGGAATCTGGATACGTTGAGGCACAGAAACAAAGGTACCTTCTAATTTTTCAGTATTCCAAGTTATCCACTCATAAACAGTACTGCTGGCTGCCAACGAGTTTTCAATAACCTCCAAAGACTTCGATTTTTCACGAACTCCCACAACATCTCCTGGTTTCAATGCGTAAGAAGGTATATTTACGATATCTCCATTAACGGTAATGTGACGATGCGATACCAACTGACGAGCTGCGCTACGTGTGGGAGCAATACCCATTCGGTAAACAACATTATCTAAACGCGACTCACAAAGTTGTAACAACACCTCACCCGTTACGTGTTTACTTCTTTTTGCTTTTTCATACAAATTACGGAATTGCTTCTCTAAAATTCCGTAGGTGTATTTCGCTTTTTGTTTCTCTTGTAGCTGGATAGCATATTCCGAACGTTTTGCTCTACGGCGAGCAATTCCGTGTTGCCCAGGTGGATAGTTTTTCTTTTCAAAAGATTTATCATCACCAAAAATAGCCTCTCCAAACTTACGTGCAATTTTTGTTTTTGGTCCTGTATATCTTGCCATTTTAAAATTATTAATTGAAAGGGATTATGAATTAAGGCATTCCTTCGATAATCAAAAACCTTTCGTGTGTTATCAATTATTAATTAAACTCTACGTTTTTTCGGTGGACGACATCCATTGTGCGGCAGAGGAGTAACATCTATGATTTCAGTCACTTCAATACCTGTATTATGGATAGTTCTGATGGCTGATTCTCTCCCGTTTCCTGGTCCTTTAACATATACCTTCACCTTTTTCAAGCCTGCATCAAAAGCTACCTTTGCTGCATCTTCTGCTGCCACTTGGGCTGCGTAAGGCGTATTCTTTTTAGAACCGCGGAATCCCATTTTTCCAGCCGATGACCAAGCGATGACGTCTCCTTTTTTGTTGGTTAAAGAGATAATTACATTATTGAACGTTGCTGAAACGTGTGCCTCACCTACCGATTCGATAACTACTTTTCTCTTTTTAGAAACTTTTGCGTTTTTTGTATTTTTTGCCATACTACTCACTTATTATTTGGTTGCTTTTTTCTTGTTCGCAACAGTTTTTCTTCTACCTTTTCTTGTACGAGAGTTGTTTTTAGTTTTCTGACCACGTAAAGGCAATCCAATTCTGTGGCGAATACCGCGATAGCACCCAATATCCATCAATCGTTTGATATTCAATTGAATTTCAGAACGCAACTCTCCCTCAATTTTATAAGACGCAACCACCTCACGAATGCTAGTGATTTCCTCATCATTCCATTCGTTTACTTTTTTGTCTTCATTAACCTGAGCTCTTTCTAATATTTCCTTAGCTCTACTTTTTCCGATACCAAAAATGTAGGTTAACCCAATAACCCCACGTTTATTTTTTGGTAAATCAATACCTGCAATTCTTGCCATAATTATCCTTGTCGTTGTTTAAATTTAGGATTCTTCTTGTTAATTACGTACAATACACCCTTTCTACGCACAATAATGCACTCGGGACTTCTTCTTTTAATCGATGCTCTAACTTTCATTTCTTTATTGTTTATATCAATAGAGTTCGCAAAACTACAAAATATTTTGAATTTATATGTAATTTTTTTAATAAATACAGCCTTTATGATTTCTGTAAAACCTTTAATTAGTCCACACAATAGTACAAACTATTAATAGTCAATCACTTACGCTTTACAAAGAACTTTGTCAAAATTGCTTAATTTTGACAAAGTTTTCCGATAGCGCTTGACAAAAATCTTATAGCTAATCAATTTTCATTTTAATAACGATATGTGATTCGAGCTTTGCTTAAATCATAAGGGCTCATCTCTAATTTCACTTTGTCCCCTGGAAGTAATTTAATGTAGTGCATACGCATCTTTCCAGAGATATGTGCAATTACCACGTGCCCATTATCCAATTCCACTCGGAACATTGCATTAGACAAAGCCTCTATGATTGTTCCGTCTTGTTCGATTGCTGCCTGTTTAGCCATAACACATTTAAGCCTTTCTGTTCTTACCTGCTCTCATCAACCCGTCGTAGTGGCGATTCAATAAATATGAATTAACCTGCTGTACGGTATCGATGGCCACCCCTACCAAAATCAATAGAGAAGTTCCTCCATAAAACAATGCCCAACCATCTTGCATCCCTATCATTTTTACAAAAGCAGGGAAGACAGCCACCAAAGCCAAGAACAAAGAACCTGGCAAAGTTATCAAAGACATTATTCTATCCAAATAATCCGCTGTTTCTCTTCCTGGTCGTATTCCAGGTATAAAACCACCGCTTCTTTTTAAATCATCGGCCATTTTATTGGTGGGTACCGTTATTGCAGTGTAAAAATAAGTAAACAATATAATCATTACAGCAAACAACAAATTATACCAAAAACCAAACATATTGCTAAAAGCCTGTTGAACAGACAAAGCCGTTTCAGATTTGGATAAACCAGCAACAGTGGCAGGAACGAACATCAAAGCCTGTGCAAAAATGATAGGCATAACCCCCGAAGCATTTAATTTCAAGGGGATATATTGGCGCGCTCCGAATATATTCTTCTCAACTGCCATTCCTCCATCGGCTGTTCTACGTGCATACTGAACTGGTATCTGACGCGTAGCCTTGATTAAGAAAATACAAAGCAGAATAACCACAAACCAAATAAAAACTTCAATAATAGCCATCATCAAGCCTCCGTTAGATTGAGCTACGAGAGCGTCATATTCCCCCATAGCTGCTACGGGAAGCCTTGCAATGATCCCTACCATAATAAGCAATGAAATACCATTACCTATTCCTTTGTCTGTGATTTTCTCACCCAGCCACATAGCAAAAATGGTTCCTGTTACCAAAATCAACACGGCAGGGGCAATAAAATCAAGCCCTTTGCCCAAAACAAAAGCGCTATCAGGAACCCCAAGTTGATTAATTCCGTAAAGGTAGGCAGGAGCTTGAACAATACATATCGCAATGGTAAGCCATCGAGTGATTTGATTTATCTTTCGTCGCCCACTTTCGCCTTCTTTTTGCAGTTTTTGCAAATAAGGAATCATAATTCCCATAAGTTGCACCACAATAGAAGCCGAAATATAAGGCATAATGCCCAACGCAAAAACGGAGGCATTAGCAAAAGCTCCTCCCGTAAAAGCGTTTAAGATGTCAAGCAAGCCCCCTCCCGAGGTTTTTGATGCCAACTCACTTAATTGAGTAGAATCAATCCCTGGCAGAACTATATGTGCTCCGAAACGATAAACTAACAAAATCCCCAGAGTTAAGATGATTCTGTTTCTTAACTCTTCTATTTTCCAAATATTGGTTAGGTTCTCGATAAACTTCATAATAAT
>JAUMYH010000083.1 GCA_030528745.1 Bacteroidota bacterium | reverse complement strand
TATCAGCGTCTTCATATCATACCTCCTGTGCTTTTAGACCATTATAGCATAAAAAAGTTCAAAGGGGTAGGCGCAGAAGATGAAAGAGAGGGATGCCTTCACCTGAAAGCCCGTTTCCTTCTGTGAGTGATGTTGCCATGGGATGTTTGGGGAAGGGTTATAACAAATATCGCTAGAGAAAGGTTTTAGGTGTAGGATCACATTAGCACTATTTATATAACGATAGATCTTAAAGCGAATAATTGTTTATAAAAATCTGGGAAGATAATTGTATTTGTTGAAAAATAAAAATTATAAATGAAAAGAACTTGTTTTTGTTGTATAATATTAATAAAAAACAAAAAGAGGTGGAGAAATGAGCAAACAAAAAAAGATTGATTGGGCTGAATTACAAAAACCTATTGTTTTAGGACCGGATGAATGGGAAAATAGTAACTATCTTCTAATGAGGGAGCTCAAAACAGCATTCGATCGGATTGAAGAGTTCAGTAGAATTCATTCTGAAACAAGGGAGAATGAATTTGAGATACCGATGAATATTGGGATTTTTGGAGAAAGAGGCTCTGGAAAGACTTCCTTGCTTAAATCTCTAAAAAATAAACTGGAAGCGGAAAAATATTATGTTTTTGATATTATCGATCCCAATACTTTATCCTCGGACTTGAATATTTTAGAGATCGTGATCACTAATATCTATCAATATATAATCCATCAAAATATCGAAGATCCCTATTTGATCGAACGAATTATAAGTAAACTCAAACGTATTATGTCGGCATTGGCGATCAAGAGACAGAAAGAAGATTATTTGAAGAAAGATAATCCTTCGATCGATATGCTGGATAAAGTCAACGATATCGTAAAGCTGGATGTACTTATTGTAGAACTTCTAAATGAGTTTAAAGAAATTTTGAAGAAAGAAAGAAAGTGTCGAGAGCTCAAAGATTTGGTACTTATCATTGATGATTTAGATTTACTTGAAAACAAATACATATCCAAACTCATCTCTGAAATACATGAATATCTAAACACAAAACTTATTATTGTATTTGCATGCCGAAATCGACAATTACAAGATAGTGTGCTGGAAGAGAAGTTAGGAAGTAATAAAGAGTTGTTGGAGAAGAGGATTATTGATATTGCAGAACTGAAGAATCAAGTAGATTCGATATTAATGAAACTGATTCCGATGGAGAACAGAATCAATCTCTTTGAACAGACGGACTTAATGGAGCAAAGTTATATAGATGTGTTGGAGTCTTTAGGGATCCTTGAAGGGCAAAGAAAAGAAAATGAGTTGAACATTGATATAGAAGAGGATTATAGTGTTGAATCGTGGATTTATCATCAGATTCAACAAGCAACTCGACTCTATATCAAACCTTTGGATGAAAAAGAAACGGTGAACCTGTTTTTGCCTAAAACGCTTAGAGAGTTTATTCAATTTGCAGAAATGATTTCCAAAATATTGACTTATAATGGAGAGTATGTATATAGGACAAATAATGATCGGAGAACCGATGATAAAAGAAAAATCTTGAATAAGTTTGTATGTTTAGATACAAATATTCAATCGTTTAGAAAGTATTTTATTGAAAAATCGAGCTACAATCTTTCAAAAGAAGCGAAAGATCTAATAGATGGGTGGTATTTTGTGGATTCTCATCAAAAAAATTATTTAACATTCCATTATTTTTTTAATAAAATTTCGTGGGGAAATGATAAAGGCAAAAAAATTGTAGAAAATGACTATTTTAAAGAAATATATCCGCTCAAACTAAGTTTGGTAGAAAATCATAATATCCGTTTAGGTGATGTGTTTAAAGTGATGGAGCTTTATAAAACCTATGATGCGAAAACTCCATTTGATTTTTTCGAAGTCTACGTGATGAAAGTACTCTATTCTCTGGAGCTTACTTCCCTTGTATCACGGGCTTTTAATATAGAAAAAAATCGATTTTTAAAAAATGCTTCTGTTGAATCAAGCGGTATTTCGGGGGAACAAATTGATAGTGAAACTTTTGTTCATGCAAATGTTGCTGCCAGAAAATACCTTGACTTAGTTAATGTGGGAATTATGCCTGGAGAACATAAGTATTTTGAAAATGAATCTCGAAGAAAAGATGAATTTTATACTTTTGTGTATAACAGTGAAAATGTGCCGGATGATTTTGTAGAGGACTTTGTTTCCAGTCCGATTACCGTTTATAGTGATGTACGAAAAGGAATATTTAGAGATAAAAGCGCATTTGCCTATCGTGAGTTATATTCCTATTGGGAATTTGATAGAAATGGACAATCCACTCCAAATTCTCAGAGGATGGAAATTGAAAACAAGCGGAGATATTATTTCGAGTTTTTTGTTTCTTATGTAAAAGCAAGATATTTTCAGTTGGCACTTGTTGACTACATCAACTACTTTTGCTACGAGAATGAAGAGGATATGGAACATGGACTTGATTATATTTTTCATTCGATATTTCAAATTGATAATTTGATTCGAGTTAACTATTCAAGAAAGGAGGTGACTCAAGCAAAACGCTTCTATTATACTGTCGAAGCGATCCGACGGATATTTCAAACTATTAATGGAGAAGAACAAATTGGTTATATCAAGACAAGGTATTTTAAAGCACTGATTGATGTAGACGATTTTAAATATAAAATTCCTTCAGAGATTTCTCTTTCAACACTTAAAGAGATTTTCGATGAAGAAGGCGTAGTGGAGGCAATATCTATTCAGACGGATGGAAAACTTCACCCTAAAAGATTGTATGTAAAACTGGATGATGCGGATTATGAAGCTAAAGTTTTTTATGATAATCCTAATAGATCAACTTTTAAAGAGAATGTTCGAAAAACTGCATTAGAACTCTTAGATCATAGAAGAGCGATGTCTTTAGAAATAGAGAAAGCATTTGAAAATGTACAAAAAATAGCTGAGAAAAAGGGAGACTACAAGAATGAAGAATTAAAATCAGTTATAAATACATTACAAAAATTATTAAGAGATGAATACGGAATTTACGGTCAGGACGCTGATGGAGAAGAGATCGTTTCGAGTAAAACTGAAGAAGAATAGGATAAACTATGAACACAATCGATCGAATCATAAGGGTAATTTATAAAGAATTGCCTTTATACGAATTTATCAATCATCCGTATGATGTTTTTGATTGTAATACGGATGAGAGATACAAGAAGCAGTTTGATTTTTTGGATTCGGACTTTCGGAATTTAGTAAGACAAAAATATATAAATCTTTACCCGAACAATTATAATCCGGATGAAATAGACTATACGATAGAGGAGCTTTGTCAAAGAGTAGAAAACAAATATTGTCGCAAATATAAGCGTAATGCGGTGAAGCTATTGCTTTATGTAGCGGACGAGCTACTGTTTTTCAATTCAAATGAGATCAAGGTATCATTTGATGAATTGTTGGAGTTGAACGGCTTTATCAATAAAATTGATAGCAATATTCTGTTTGCGGTAAAGCTTGCTCTGGAAAATAAAAAAATCAATTCTTATCAAAAACACCGTGTGCTGCATGACAACAACCGACTGACAGCTATACTATCCAAAGGGATCTCTGAAAATCACATGCATTTCAAAGGTTCAGGTTATACAACCGAAATGAACTGGTATGAGTTTTCACATTACGAAAACATCGCGTTGAAGCAATTTGAAACGATCGTGAAAACAAGAAATGCATTGACGAATATTCGAGAATATATCAGTTTTTATAAGATACGATTGGTAAAGGCATATTTGTTCTCCAATCTTTATATCCGTAACAATCCCATCTATAAAAAAGAATTGAGAAAAAAAGAGATGGAAATATCTAGAGAAGAGATGGAAAAGATCCTCACATATAGCAATCTGGAGAATTATGAATATATTTTTGTAAAACAAAAACCGAAATGTTTAAACGATGGTTCAGAAGAAAGATTTTCACTGAAGGAGAGGCTTTCTTTTTGGAAACAATTATTTTTTAGGCAATACAATCGATTTACCGATCGTGAAAAGAGTTTTTTCCTTATGGAAAGACATTTTTTGAAAGACCTGTTTGAGCAATTTATCCGCGGAGAGATGGATTATTTTACGTTGTATCTCTTTAATTTATACTTGCTTTCGGTATCAAAGTTCAAAATGCTTTTTTATCAAGACAACGACGGGATGGGGTTTGAAAAATTCAAGTACAGCGAAGATATTAAAGAAAATCTGATCGAACATTATGGTAATCAAAAAGTCTATCAAACGGTTTTTGATAAATATTACGAAGAGCAGCATGTCAAAAAAATCGAATTTCGAATAGCGCCCAAGAAAAGTATTTCAGAATATACAGCTATGATAGACGAAGTGGAGCGAGCAGATCGGGCTGTTCGGAAAAAGCTTAATATTGCAGAAGAAGATAAAATCGACTATGGATTTATCATACACTATATCAAAAGCAAAGAAGAGTTCAATTACAAAGTCGGAGAATCAAGAAAAGAAAAATTTTACCATGACCTGGATCAAAAATGTTCAGCGCTGGTCAGTTTTTTTAATCAATATGACAATGTGAAAAGAAATATTCAAGACGATCTTCTTATAAACGATAAGTATCGAAACAAAATTGTCGGTATTGATACGGCAAATTATGAGCTAAATTGCAGACCGGAGCTTTTCGGGTATATTTTTCGTAGACAGAGAAAAGAAATATATACCAGTCATCGGCTGAATTTCACCTATCATGTAGGGGAAGATTTTACAGCTCTAGCAAATGGTTTGCGTGCGATCGACGAAGTGATCGAATATTTAGGTTTTGGACGTGGTGATCGACTGGGTCATGCATTGGCACTTGGGATGGATGTGGACAAATATTTCAAGGTAAAAAGAGATAAAATCACATCGAATGTGGAAGAATATCTGGATGATATAGTGTGGATGCGTTATTTGATTACTTCTGATGGCGATACGAATGAACTCAATGTACAAATCGAAGATAAAAAAATCCAGATCGAGGACATTATAAGGTTTTTGGAAGGTGAGTTTGACCGTTGCTTCGGAACATATCGTTGTTTTGATAAAATACTATCCGATTATACAATGTATGATTATTATTGCGGATATCGCCTGAGAGGCGATATTCCATTCATCTATAACGAAATCCGAGCAGAGTATGACAAAAGAACAAAGAATAGATCCTATAATGCTGATTCTTTTTATGATTTTGCAAAAGAGAAATACAAAGAAAAAATAAACTTTGAAAATGTCGGTCATAAAGAAGCTTTCCTGAATCAGAATGCAAGAGATCTGTTTTTCCGATATCATTTTTGCTCAAAATTTAAAAGCAAACATAAAGAACAGATGCATCCGCCAATGAATACTTTGTATAAGGAGGCGGTTCGAATTGCACAGTATGTTCTCCGCAAAAAGATCTATCATTTAGAGATCGGTATAGAAAGTAATCCGACATCGAACCGCAAGATCTCACTTGCTTCGAAATATATTGATCTCCCATTCTTCAATTTCAACAAAAAGCATTTAGGTTCTGAAGGTAAGTATGATCTATGTACTTCGATCAATACCGATGATGGCGGTATTTTTCAAACCGATTTGTCATTAGAGTATGCTTATGTGGTTGCAACACTAAAAAGAGAAGGACATGATATGGAAAGTATTTATCAATATATTGACTGTATGAGGGAGAATTCAATGCATCAAAGTTTCGTACTGACAGAGGATAAAAGACAAAAAGAGTTTATCAGATGCTGTAAAGCGAGAGAAAGAGAATTTAAGCAAAAGAGATTGGATTAAATAATATTTTGAAAAACAGTATCAAAAAACCTGCGTCCCAATAGAGCGCAGGTTTTTTTGATCGTTTAGTGATAGTCGTTTGTAATAGTTACAAAAAGTTTACAGTTGTATCGGTTTTGTTGACCTGCATAGATCCA
>JAUMYH010000082.1 GCA_030528745.1 Bacteroidota bacterium | reverse complement strand
CTAAACGCAAAATGGAAGATGTTGTTAGCTTCCTAGAATTAGCTGAAGACGTTGATAATTTAAGTATCATACAAAACAAGCCATTCTAATCGGCTTGTTTTTGGAATTCAAGAAAGAAAGGAGAATTGATCATGAATCCAATTTTGGCAACTGCTATTTTCACTACTGAAAATGTTGCACCGTTTGTGACTTCCATGACTAACGCAATCAGTCAAAACATCGCTGCTGTGATTCTGCTTGCCGGCACTATTTTCGGCATCAACTTCGCACGACGCATGATTAACCGTGGTCTTAAAGGCCGAGTTTAATCAATAACTAATATCTGTGGTGAAGTTGGGCAATAGCCACCTAAGAAAGGGCTTCACCGCAGATACTACTAATTTAACAAGAAAAGAAAATATGGCTAATTCAGAAATCATTATTTTAATCATTCAGACCACCGCCGACATGTTTAAATACATGCTTCCAATCATGGGCTTACTAGCTGGTTTGAATTTCGTTATTACATTTTTATACGACTTTATTTTTAAATCCAATCGAATGAGGTAATTTTTAAAATGACCGAGATTACCTTCATTCAAAAAATCTCTTTCGTTATAGCTTTTTGTTTAATGTTGTATTTCGTTTATCTTTGTCGATTTAGGGGTAGAAAATGAGCCAATTTAAAAATATATTAACTTTAACTGTTTTTGTTTTTATCGCGGGTTTTATTGGCTCATTTTTTAATTCTCAATCAGTCTACGCTTTTACTGTGAACAATCAGAATTCAATCAGCTTTACTTCAACTAATTATTGTGACGCTGATTGGACTCTCGATGAAGTTTTTAGTTTTCAGTATAATCCTTCTCTTGGCTCTTATGGTTCTTATGGCAGCTCTTATGACAAGTTATTTGGTATTTGGACAGCCCATATTCGCCCTAGCTTTAAAAATCATAAATATTTAATTTATTCTACTAAAAATGGAAAAGTTAATATCTTTTTAAATTACAAAAACTACGACAAATACAAAATTAAAGTCGACAACAAGGGAATTGGTCATTTGGTTGATGAAAAAGGTGTCATTATTCGCTCTGAACACCCTAAGACACTTCGATCTTCTCAATATGCCAAATGGCAAGATTACGACCTTATGTTTTTTACTCTTTATCCTTCACCTAAAAGCAAGCCTTGTGTAGATTATCCGATTTTAATAAGCGTTGATTTAGGCGGTTTTTTCGCACATATTGCTGACATTCGTCAAGATTATGAAGTTTTTAAATCTAATTTCCAGGTTGAGTATGAATATGGTTATGATGGTCCTAGAATTCCTTTAGAATCTAATATCTCTACTGATTCATTATCTTTTCAACCTATTTTGAGTGGTCAAATTAAAGGCCAAGAATTAAGTGCTGTTGTTGAGCCAGATAATATGATTAGCGACATTGATTATTTTTCTGCTCAAAAATATCAGTATAAATTATTTAAATTTAATAATAATAATTATGATCTTATCGACACTAAAGTTTTGAAGTTTGGTGAAGTTTATAAATACAATTTTAATTCTGAATCTTCTAACGGCCTTTATAAAGTTGAAGTTTTACCAATTCTTCAAGTTCCATATCAGCCTAAATATAATTTTATTTCTTCATATATTCCTCTTGAATATTCTGGTTTTTCAACCAATTCTTATTTTTCTACTAAAAACGTCCCCTTTAGCTCTACTTCCAATTTTTCTTTTGAGAATTGTGATGCTTTAGATGTTCCCTGTCATATTCGTAATGTTATTACAACAATTTCAAAAGCTTTTTACGATTTTGGTAATTTTTTAAGGAATTTTCTTTTTAAAGATGTTTTAGGTTTTATTAAGTTTCTTTCATTGATTCTATTAAGCTCTCTTTAGGTGGATTGTATGGTTTTGGTGAGTCTGTATCCCTTTCCATGACCTCTTTCTTTAAAATGATCTATCCATCTTTTTCTTCTGATTACACTCCACCTTGTCGTTTTATTCCAAACTTTAATGTATTTGGCTCTCCTATGAGTATTGATTTATGTTCTTTTGAAAAATCTATTGGAACTTCCAATTTTAATCTCATCAGAGGATTTGTTTCTATTTCTTTTGTGTTTTCGTCTTTGTTTATTTCTAGAGGTATTTTGTTTAGATTTTTTAGTATGTTAGGAGATTCTTAAGATGATATTAAGTATTTTGTTGAAATATTTTTTTGATTTATTTTCTTTTTTCTTTGGACTTTTGGCTTTTCCGTTTAGATCCATCATTCCATCTTTTGTTCTTTTCGATGATGTTTTTTCTAATGTTGCTACAGTAGCAGCTAATATTTTTAATTCAACTTTTAATTTCTTTGCATATTTTTCCAGTCCCTCTGTCACAAAGCTTCTTTTCTTTACTTCCACTTTCTCTCTTTTTGCTTTTCCAGTCATTTATTTATTAACTGCTGTTTTTAAGTTTTTAAAGAGTCTTAAATAATGTCTTACATCAATTTTTTATCTAAAGAATTCAAACTCTACCTTGACACTCTCAAGCAAGATTTGAAAAACCGTCAAAACAAAGACTTCTTTGCCCCATTTGGCACCCAAGTTCACTGCGGCCGCCAAGGTTCTGGCAAAACCATTTCGGCTGTTCACGTTTTGAATCGGCTAAAGGCTCGCTATCCAAAAGCCATTGTCGTTTCCAACCTGTCTCTGTCTGGTTACCGGGCCATCAGCACAGCCCAGTGGCTGTGCTATAATGCCCAAAACCAGACAGAACAGGCCGCCTGGCCTGCTTCTGATCAGCCGGCTGAGGCTATTGTTTCGGGTCAGTTTAATCCAGTTAAAGATTATGTTCATTTTATTAGTCCAGATGAACTTCATATTGCTCTTACGAACATAAATAACGGCTTTTATGGCGTTATTTACTTAATAGATGAGATTCACATCTACTTTAATTCTCTCGACTCTAAAAACACGCCTATTTACATTTTCGGTGAGATTTCTCAGCAGCGTAAGCAACGCAAGCTAGTTATTGGCACATCTCAGTTATTTACAAGGCTTTCTAAGCCATTTCGTGAGCAATGCGATAACTTAATTATGTGTAACACGATTGGTGGCATTCTAACCACTATGACGGCCTACGACGGCAAGACTCTTGAACAGACTTATGACGGTCACATCATCGGAACTAAACGATCCTCTGGATTTTTCTTTCATTCGATTAAAGATCGGAACGCATACGACACCTTTCAAAAAGTCATCGGTGATGTTCTTGATCTCGAAAATTCCCCGTATCTTAATAAAAAACAATACAAGGAGATTAACAAGAGGTAACAGATGTAAGAGAGGCTGGCTGGTGTGCGCTAGCACCCAGCCGCCTCTTACTTGACTAAATAACACTTAACGACCATAACGGAGGTAGAAAATGTCTGAAAACGACCGAATTCTTTGGCATGCCAAAATTAAAAAATACGACCAAGACTTATATAAATTAATCTGTTATCCAGACAAAAGTAAAAAACTAAAGTATCCAGATTTGTTTAAGCCGATTAATATTCCTAAGCCTCTTAAATTTCTCAAATCTGCCGAATCTCTTTCTCGAACTAAAACTAAGATATTTGAATATATGTATTGCAATGATTTTGATTATTTTCTTACCTTAACTCTTAATCCCGACAAGCATAATTCTCAAGATTTAAAGTCTTATATCTCTAAACTTTCTCGTTTTCTTAGATATTACCGATCTCAATACAATGCAGATATTCAATATCTTTTAATTCCTGAACAACATAAGTCTGGTGCTTGGCACATGCATGGCGCCATCAAGGGCATTCCTAAAAATAAATTGATTATTAACAAGAATGGTTATTTGGATTGGCCAGACTATCAAACCCTCAGTCCTATTAAGTCTAAAATTGCCGCTTCTCGATACATCACTAAATACGTTACCAAGACTCTTCTTGAGGATAAACATCAAAAGACTTATTATGCTTCAAGAGGATTAAAGACTGCTCAAGAGGTTTTCAGTCAATTTGGTTATGAG
This sequence comes from Bacteroidota bacterium, assembly GCA_030528745.1. Taxonomy (GTDB): domain Bacteria; phylum Bacteroidota; class Bacteroidia; order Flavobacteriales; family Flavobacteriaceae; genus Flavobacterium. Next base: position 1,974 of record JAUMYH010000082.1, on the reverse strand, counting down.
GATCAACAACAGTTTTATAATTATTTTTTCAAGATTAAATATGATTTTTCAAATGATTATTGTCGAATTAAATATTTAGATCAAGAATTTTACAATATACTTTTTAGTGATAAAGTCCAGCATCAAAAAAAGATCAACCGGCAGATTGATCGAGATTTGAGATTGTTTGATATCGGCGGAAGTAACGAGAGTAGTTGATTTTTTTAGTCAACTGTGTTAAGATTAGAGTGTGTTAAGGTTATCGCTCTCTGTTGAGGGCGATTTCTAGTTTGACTTCAACAAAATATTTGCCGATTTTAAATCTGACCATAAGCACCTCCTTTCTAGCCGCCGAATTCTTAATGTCCTCTCGTTACATCATTATTATAACATTTATTTGTTATAATTTCAATGCTTTACCTCTGTTATTTCTCTTGGTTTTTCTTTTCGTAATAGTTTATCATTTCATTTATTAAACGATATTCTTTGAACCATCTTATTATTTTTAATATTAGGTTTGTTATTATTAGACTTACAATTATTGCCGTTAATAGGTAAAATTGTTCTTTGTTTGTTATGAATTGTTCCATGTTTTGATTTTATCATATGTTTACAAATACAACTCCAGATTTGCTATTTTTTCATCAATCTCTCTTACTAACGTATATTTGATTATTGGTTTAGATATTAATATTTGTATTATTGCTATCCACCCAAGTACAGGTATAAACCACAAAACAATATAAACCCAAGGTTTTATTTTATAATTTTCTATTTTGTCTTTTTGTCTTTTTAGATCTGTGATTCTTTCTTGGACTTTTTCTTTATTCATACCATAATCTTACCACACATTTACATTTTGCCAATTATGTTATATAATAATAAAGCTAAGTTATTTCTTAGCTCTAGCGTCTAATTAGGAATACAAAAGCAAAGCCCCTGATGAAACAGGGACTAAGCTTGCTCTAGCGTCTAAACTAGGCAAGTCTTATTATACAGCAAAGTATTCCAGAAAGGTATTATTATGTTTATTTCTGAGGCTTACGATCTGTATTGCGATTCTGAGATAATTAATCTTAACAAATCGCTTAAGACTTTAGAAACATACATTAATTGCAAAAAACAGATTATTAACTATTTCGGCAATATCGAAATCCAGCTTTTAACTAAAACGCTTTGCTTAAAATATTTTGACTATTTAAGGTCTTACCAAAAGCCCGATTCTGTTCGCTTACATATATGCGCCCTAAGGCAGGTTTTAAGATTTTTGAGCCTCAATTACTCAAAAATCGTCACATTAAATCCCGATCTGCTTAAAGTTCCAACTCGACAAAAGCGCATTATTAAATATTTAACTAGAGAAGAGTTCGATCGATTTCTTCATCTTGTAAGCCAAGGCCAAAAAGGCTATTCTAATCAACTTCGACTTCGTAATACTGCTATTATTAAGCTTTTGTTTTTCTCAGGCATTCGAGTTTCTGAGCTTTGTAGCCTTAATCGCAATTCCATCATCGATCGCAAGTTTACTATGATCGGTAAGTCTAAAAATCCAAGACTTTGCTTCATTAATCGATCAACTGAGCAATCAATCTTTGACTATCTTAATTCTCGATCCGATCCAAACCCAGCCCTTTTTCTTTCCAATTACAAGAATCGTATCACTCCCAATAACATTCGAGATCTATTTTCTAGGATATGCTCCAATTATGACTTAGAGGTAATCACTCCTCATACTTTGCGCCATAGTTGCGCTACTTACTTATTAGAAAAAGAAGTCGAGCTTTGTTATATTGCTGATATTCTCGGCCATCAGAGCTTGACCACCACCAAAATGTATCTTCATTACAATAATAAAAAATTACAACATATTTACGAAAAAAGTATGATATAATAAGCTTAAGTAAATACTTTTTACTTACGAAATTATTAAAAACTTGGGTTTAGAGCGCTTCCTTGCCAAGGAAGAGGCCAGGAGTTAGAGTCTCCTTACCCGCA
>JAUMYH010000081.1 GCA_030528745.1 Bacteroidota bacterium | reverse complement strand
AGTTGAAAACCCTGAAAGAGGAGCTGGTGCGGTTAGACCGTGAAATCCAGCTCTCACTAAAACCGATAGAAGAGGGTGAAGGAGAAGAAAATGTTCAGGATAATGACGTTTCTGAAAATATGCAAAAACAATCGCAAGAAGACACAGTTATTACCTGCAAAGTATTACCTATTAATTTGCTTCAAGAAAATAAGGATATAATAGGAGACAATACTGAAATAATGCCTGCAGTTGATAGTTCATCACAAGTAGAAAAGAAAGAAGTATCAAAAAGGATTGGAATTAAGCTATAAAAAAATAAAACAAAATCATTCATCAAATAATTCTTGAAGTTTTCGTTGGAGTACTTTCTTATCGGGTAACTGGGTTTGATACTCCGATACCATCGTGGGAGATAAATACCTGCTTAAAGCATATTCGACCACTTCAACATCCTTATCTTTACATAATAGAATTCCAATACTCGGATTTTCATTCGGTTTCTTTACATCCCTATCCAATGCTTCCAAATAGAAATTTAATTGTCCTAATTGTTCGGGTTTAAACTTATCAGCCTTCAATTCAAATGCCACTAAACACTGTAATCCTCTATGATAGAACAATAAGTCAATGTAAAAATCACTATTGCCGACTTGTATGCGATACTCTTCGCCGACAAACAGAAAATCCTTTCCCAATTCAAGTATAAAGTCTTTCATCTGCACAATCAACCTTTTTTGCAACTCTTGTTCATTGTGAGATTCTGACAGTCCGAGAAATTCAAACACATAGTTATCCCTAAAACTATTCGTTACAGAAGGATGTGTTTTTCTCAACTCCGTAGAGAATGTTGCATTTCCTATCATAGTACGTTCAAAAACTCCTGATGATATTTGACGTTCCAATTCTCTTACGGTATATTTCTCCTTTATAGCGAGTTGTAAATAGAACTCCCGCTCTTCATCGGTTTTAGTTCTTGACATTAATACCAAGTGGTGCGTCCAACTGATTTTGGACAGGATAGAGCCTCTAATATCTTGAAAAATAAATTGTGTCATTGATGATGACACAATTTTATCCGTCTCATTATCTTTAACTTGAAAATGTTTCATTAATAAAGATGTAGATACGTAGGTTTCATAAAATTGCTTCATACGATACAGCCCTCTGCGATTAAATCCCTTGATTTCAGGGTGTTCTTTGTGTATGAATGAGGCAAGCTCTTCGACGGTTCTATCTCCCCACGTAGTTGATGCCAACTGTTTACTGATATAGTTTCCAACATTCCAATACAAATTTATCAATTCTGTATTTACCGTTTTTATGGCATTGTATTGAGACTGTCGTATCATTGATACGATTTCGGAGAATTGTCGTTGCTGAACTGGCTTCATAGAAAGAGTTATTGATTTTATTCATTGCAAAATTACAGATAAAATCCCAGATTAACTATACGGATAATGAATTATTGGCATTTTGTTTTATTGTTTTCCCTCCTTTCTTATTAAAATTTTCCCTGATAAAGGTATGTACATCACTTTCCTTGTAATAAGTTTTATGGTATACTTTATGGAAAGGTAACTCACCTGAACTACGATAACGTTGTAGTGTTCGCTTACTTACGTTTAATAACTGGCATAAGTCCTGATTGTCGAACAGTAACTCACCATCCAACATGTTTCTGTGCCTACCCATTTTGTCAAGAGTCTTGTCTATCCGATTGAAACGATCTACAATGCGCTCCATCCATGCTTCAAAATATTCTTTGCTAATATACATAGTATTTTTATTGATTATAACCCATCAGAAAATAGTTCTGATTAGACGGGTCTTTTAAAATTATCTCTTTTTCTCTCATAAATTTGATATAACTTTTGGCTGTCCGCTCTTTTACATCCATTATCTGTTGGATATGATCGCATAAATCTATATAAGCCATACTTTTATTTATGCTAAAAATCTCACGTACAACATTTACCAATTCTTTTTCCTTACGTTTCTCTTTTTCTTCTCTCGGTTTTTCACCACGATGTACATGCATCCCCATATTTTTATCCCAAGAAAAGAGCATAAGCGGGACATCGAGAGGGCTGCCATCACGTACTTTTAAGGCTTTTACTACAGATATGGTTGGGTTCTTATCTATCTCAATGGATAAAATAGCAGCAGCTTTACGCTGTAGTTCAGAACCAAGATGACCTCTTAATTTAAGACCGTTAGGAACATAATGAAGCACACAAATTATACATGTCTGGTATATTCCGGCTAAACGGTATAACTCTTCCACAATACGAATACTTTCTGCTTCATCGTTTACTGAGAGTACCAAATCTGCAATACCGTCAATAACTACCAAATGGATACCTTCATATTGGTAATGGTATTTATCCATACTTTGGATAATAGCCTGCATCCTCTCTTTACGTGACATTCCCGTAAGAGAAAACGCTTTGAACTCATCCGGCTTTTCTTTTAGCTTTGCTCGTCTTAGCAAATTCGATGTGTTTTTGAAAAGATGTACCTCTGATTGTTCCGTATCATAGAGTAAAATGGCTTCTCCTTTAGAATTGCTCTGCACATTTACACCTAATGTATCTACATATAAATCGTCTTGTTTTATAGAGCCTGCGATGATGGAAGCCACATAATTGCTTTTCCCTGTTCCTTCTCCTCCCGTAATGCAAAGGATGTTCCCTTGTGTACCGAGAGGAACATCTCCTGCTGAAATAATTTTCTCTGCCTTTGCAGGAGGATTATCGAAATCGATTTCACATGACTTGAGCATGGTCATGGTCTCCTCATATAGGTTATCGAGAAAATCAAGAAACAATTTGCGAAAGTTCTCCCTGCTATTACCCTTAATAAAATAATCAGTAATATCCTTGTCTTTTTTTTCACCAGACAATGGAAGTGTAAGTCGTTTCACGCCATAACATGAAAGTGCCTTTTCGTGTCTTATGGCAGCATCTATTCCTGTTTTATCTGTATCGTATAGTAAAACGATGTGTTTAAACCGAAATGTTAATTTGTAAATGATTGCCGGAGGAATAGTCGATGTTTCACTATTGAAGCAAATAGAGTGGAACCCGTGTGCTGCTAAAGTCATCACATCTTTTTCACCTCCTGTAATAAATAGCGTATCTCCTTTTGATGGTAGTTGCTCCAATCCAAAACAGTATCCATCACCAATATTGCCTCCATACAAAAAACGAATTTCGGAAAATGGACGATATATTTTGACATACCGTTTACCTATATAACCGAATATGGGTTCTTTGTCGGATGAAATACAGGTAAATGGTTTGTTATCTCTATTTATACTTTTAAACTCTTTCAGAGATACGGTTTTATATAGCTTCAGGATATTGAGAGTGACACCCGATTGTTCCCAAAAATCCAACTCTTTTTGAGTAAAAGGTTGCTGTATAATATTGTATGACTTCGTTCGGTGAGGCTCTGTGATTGCTTGTTTATCTTGTGGATATACTTGTTTCATACCACAAACTGTGTGGTTCGAATTATCCAACCCCAAGGACATATCGTAATTTATAGTTTTCAATATCTCAATGAAATTGTTCCCTTTTCCACAGTCTAATCCTTTTAGCTTACCTACAAAGAAAAAACAGTATCCACTATATTCATCATTTCCAAAATCTTTTATACGGTAAATACCATTTTTTCTGTCAAAATAAACATTGCAGGATGCCTTGTTGTCATTATACAATGGATTAAGAAAGTTTCGCCCGATTTTAAATGGGATGTCTATATAGTATTTAAAAACATCCAACCCTTTATTTGTCCGTTTTAACAGCTCGTCTTTGTTTAGCATACAAGGTATAGTTATTGATAAGGTTATTTAAACATTCTTCATTGCTGCGAATTCTCTTTTCATTCAGCATTCGTTTGATTTCGGCAATAGTATAATAGGATTTCCCAGATATAATAGAATAAGAGATAATGCGGTTACTACGTAACCTCTGTAATGTACGCTCACTAATTTTTAGGAATGTGCAAACTTCATAGCTGTCTACCCACATTTCGTCGGGATTGACTGTCTCATCCTTTTGATGGTCTATGACAAATTTTGCAATGGTGTTTATTTTGGTAACCAATTCCTTATAAGCCTGACTGTCTATTGTTATAACTTCCATCTTTACAACTATTTTATTTTTTTGCAAAGTTCGGGATAAATTGAAAAATGATTTCATTAGTTTTCCATAGTAAGGTATGTTTTTTTTACTATCATGTCTTATTTATTGTATATCAGCACGTAAAATATGCGGTTCTGATAAAAATGAGTTAATGTTGTGGAGAAAAGCAAAAGAATAGATAAATGGGAACTGTGTTACATACCAAAATCCATAGTAGGGAGAACTAAGGGTTTTGGTATTTCAGAGTAAAAATCAGGGTTAATACAGAACGAAGACTTTTTATCTATCTATTATCGGCAGCCTCCATTTTTTGATTGAGTGATTTTATTAAGCTACTTAAATAAGTAGTGCGATCTCCTTTACGGCTTCTTATTTCTAAAAATATCTGGTAAATATCGCTCATATCTATTTTAAATGTATTTCCTAATATAGTTGCCAGCATCTTTATTCCAATATTTCCGGCATTTATACTTTTTGCCTCGTGGATACCATAGATGATTTCAGCAAGAGCAGTCTTTTTATCTATCCATTTGGCATAAGGAATTGTATCATCAATATTATAACTGTTTTCTTCCTGATATTTTAATCGGACTAACTGGTTATTTAAATATGCCGCTAACATGTCATTGGCTAATAGTCGAGTAACCTTGAAGTCGAAAGCAGTAGAAAATCTTGGGTCACGTTCAAAATAAAAACTCTCCAAATTTAATTCAATATCATTTTTTCCTCTAATGAAATAAAATTCATCCATTAATGTTTTTCCGGAACGATAATACTGTATAAATTCGGTATTTTTATTATAGAAAGCATTAATCTGTTCGAATTCTTTCTTCAGAAAACATTCTTGCACTTGAAAACCGGATACAGGTCTGTTTAGCTCTATGTGATAAATTTTCTGATAATAAATTAGTTTGCTGAACAATCTTGGTTTCTTTACTTTAAAGAATAAAATTTCATCCGATTTTTCTTCAAAATGAAAATCTGAAATGAGTAATTTTAATTCTTCAAAGCCTGATTCCAATAGCTTAATAATAATAGGAGCATCTGTTAGAACATCATTAAGTCCTAACTCTTTTTTTTGAATTGCACCTTCTAATTTATTGATTATTAGGTCAATTTCGCTTATGCATTTTTCCATATCTATAATTAAAGATTAAATGTTTTATATCACAAAGTTAAAGATTTGTTTTTTAATACATTGTGTAATTATACGATATTATGAGAAAAACAGAATGGAGTTGATGTGTGAAACACAAATACCAATAGATGTAGGCTGTCTATATGAGACAGATTTGTGATAGTAAATCTGTGAGGCTGCTTCAGGATAAATAAAAGCTTTAGTGTAAGGTGCAAGTATATACTTATATATATAACTTGCACCTTACACTAACTCTAATTCTTTATATATAGGAATTTGTATATTCTAAATTTAATTTGTAACTTTGCACTCGTAGTTTTATGCAGACAGAATAGAGCCAATGGTAGCTGAAACTGCCAAAAGGAGTGTTAGCAATAGACATTGACCTAATCTGTACCCCATAAATCGAATGAATTTTTAATTCGCTGAATAATAAATTGCTTGAAATCTTGGTTCGAGTTCCTTATTCTCCACTAATAACTAATTGGACTACAATATAATGTGTTGTTATTCAATTGGTTATTTTTTATTAATCCGACATAAGAGAGTGTCATTTTCGTGAGTTTTTATACTTGTTTTGCCGTAGGTATAAACGTGTGGTATAAAGTCAATTTATATTACTAACTCATTAATTTACAAAATGGAAAACCTATCAATGCGTTACGTGTTCTACAAAAAACACAAGGCGACATCACCCAAAACAGGATTGTTTCAACTTTAGGTAAGAATTAATAATACTTCCAAAAAGAAATTTATATCAACAGGCGTGAAGTTGTTTCGGGGGCAGTTCTCCGAACGCAACGGCTTTACGTGTATCAATCACCCAAATTCGCAGCTTATTACAGGGAATTTAAGGGCTATTTTTAATAAAATAGAAGCTTTTGTTCTTTCGGACGATTGCAAGAATTTTGAAATGGTTGGAGATTGGAATAAATCACCGAGTGAAATATATTTAGTTGTCCCTTAAAAACCATCGATCGTATGATATTTAGTAAATTAATCTGCAAAACCCTTTGATAAATCTGCAAGTTTTCTTA
>JAUMYH010000080.1 GCA_030528745.1 Bacteroidota bacterium | reverse complement strand
GGTATTGAGAATAAATTGCATTGGCATTTGGATGTAACTTTTCGGGAAGATATGTGCCGAGCCAGAACAGGATTTTCTGCGGAAAATTTGTCCGTTTTACGAAAACTTGCCTTACAAATGATTAAAAATCAAAAAGATAAATTAAGCTTAAAGAAACGAAGACTCAAAGCCGCCTACAATACCGATTACCTAAAAGATATTATCCAAAATTTTTCGTGCGTTTGACCTAGAGGAATTAGACGTTATTTATTTTTCTTGCACCTCCAAGGGGCATTTTTCTGCCAATCACCTGCCATAATACATCCATAAGGCAACACCTCATCAAACACCTCTCCTAATTGATATTCTTGCATTTGTCGGCGAACTGATTGTGCATTTTTATAAGCACTTGGCAATTCAGAAACATCTATTTCATTAGAATAAAACCGTACATCAAGTCCTTTGGTTTCCTCTGCAAAAATTTCTTCTATTGGTTTATCTCCAAAAGATTTTTTGTGCTGACTTCTACTAAAGTTACGTCCTGCTCCATGTGGTGCAAATCCAAGATTTCTACTATTGGTAGTTCCATTTACAATTAATACTGGTTCGGACATATTTAGCGGAATCAGTCGCGGCCCTGTAATATCTGGCATAAATTTAGGGTCTAAAGGTGTAGCTCCTTTGGCGTGATAAAATAAATCTCCATCTTTGAATACAAAATTATGTTCATTCCAAAATCTATCTAACTTACTTATTCCTAAATCTTTAACAACAGCATCGTGTATACTTTCATGATTGAGTTTGGTCCATTTTCTGATAATTTGTAAGGCTTCCCAATATTGTTGTCCTTCCTGTGTATCAAATGGAATCCAAGCATTAATAGGAAGTGTATCAGGCGATAAATCTCTTCTGAAACGCTCAGCAGTCTGTATTCCTTTATAATAAAGTGCAGCCCCTGGAGCCCTCGAGCCGTGATGTGTTATCAACATGGTATTGTTTGTCTTTTTAGATGTTCCTACAAACATAAAATGATTTCCATCTCCTTGCGTTCCTAAATGTTCTCGAGCAACACTAATGAGTTTTTCATCATTCAAAAAAAAGTTACTCTTAAATTCTTCAATTAATTCCAAAGGCATTTGTATCTGTTGCCCTCTTGAACGACCTCCAGCTCCAAAATGGGTATGTTTATGTCCTGCATCTAAAACGCTCTTTGGGTCTACTTTCCCCAAATCAGTAAGCATCACCGAACAGCAAATATCGGCACTATGCATACCTGGATGAATGGCATTTCGTGCCACAGCAATACCTCCTACAGGTATACTTCCGACAGCTCCAGTAGGACAAGCATCAGGCATAACAGCCCCAGCCACCAATGTTGGCGTACGCATCAACTTATCCATAGTTTGTAATACCTGATTGTAATTATCGGACTCTGATGGAGCTTCAACTCTAATATTCACCTGATAATCAATAGCTTTTTCGTGCAACGGAATTGGATCAGGCTTTCTAAACTGTTCTAAATACGAAATTATATCTTGCTCTGAAAGCTCATTCTCATTGATATATCTCAATGCCTCACCAAACCATTTGGCAGGTCTGTAACCTAAATTTTTAATGTATTGTCCTGTAATCTTCATAATAATTATTTTTGATGATGCAAAGCTACAGTACCACTACGCAATAGTTTTGCGTATTTAAATATTTAAAATTTTTATTTAGAAAAAATTTTCTGCCTAATTTTTTTCCATCTGTATTTTTGTATAAAATTTGCCTGTTCAGCCGTTACCATTTTATCAGAATTTTGTTGCCAAGCCTTACAAAAACCGGTCATATATCCTACAAACAAAGATGGTTTTCGTTTGTTATAAGCTAATTTTACTGATGCTATACAGCTAATCCAAAATCCATATCCCAACCTATAAAACGCCTCACCCTGCCTATAAGCTACTTCCTTATTATACAACGCCCCTGTAGGTTTTAAATGCCTAACTACCAACGATTTATCAACAAAAACATCCCATTGATAAAACCTCGCCAAAAACTCATCAACTGTATCCCAACCCATATAGGGCTGTAATCCGCCAATAGCTCTGAAACAATCTTTACGATACGATTTAAAAGCCCCTCGCACGTGATCATTGTCAGTAAGACTCTCTAAAACCCACCGTTCTTTATGCTCAATATAAGCCCTTCCCCCAGCAATCCCTACCTTAGGATATTGTTCAAATATATTAATGATTGTGGAAAAATAATCTGAAGGTAAAATCAAATCCCCATCAAGTTTAACAATAAAATCATATTCTTGATCTAAATGTTTTAACCCCTGCAAAAAAGCATTTATTACTTTGGCTCCCGGTCTGTGATTTGGCTCTGAAACCGACCGAACCAACTTTATAAACGGATATTTTGCCATAAAATCAGTAACCAAAGCAACTGTATCGTCTGTCGAATTATCATCTACCACAACTACTTTATGAGGTAAAACGGATTGCAACACTATAGAATTCAATGTATTAAGTACATATTTCGCTTCATTAAAAACAGGCATTACTATATAGTATTTCATCTAATCAAAAAATAACAGTTGTCTATAAATGACAAAATTAAGAATGATTTTTATAGATTGAAAAAAATGATTACAAAATCGTGTTGTTCAATTGAGCTAAATTGACTTAATATTTCCTTTTTAGTACCATTAAATATCATTAAACGCTAATATATTGTTTTTCTTTGAGTTATAAATGTTTTATATGATAATGAATATCATTAAATATTATTAAATACAAGCTATTTTAGTCCCTATTTTTGTAAGTGGGACTAATTTGGGTGCTTCACAGCAAATTGAATTTGTCCATTGCTTCTGATTTTATCTCGTCAGCGATGTCAATGTAGGGCTTCATCGAATTATAGTCCGAATGCCCCGTCCATTTCATTATCACTTGAGGGGAAATACCCAAGGATAAACCATTACAAATAAATGTCCGCCTCCCTGCGTGAGTGGTTATAAGTTGGTGTTTGGGAACGATATTGTCTATTTTTTTACTACCACTATAATAAGTGATTCTAACAGAATCATTTATACCCATATCCTCACACAATCTCCGTATATACTTATTTATTACATCTATGTTTATATAAGGGAAAAAACTATGATTTGGATATTCTACATCCCTATATTTATCAATTATACTTCTGCTGTGTTGATTAAGTTCTATTTTAAGCGTATCGCTGGTTTTTATCGTAACTACCTCAATATGATTCTCTTTAACATCGCTTTTCTTTAGATTTACCACATCAGAATAGCGTAAACCTGTAAAACATTGAAACAAAAACAAATCTTTGGTTATTTGCAACACTTTTTTGTCTTCTGGTACTTGATACTCTCTAAAGATTTTAAATTCGTTAGGAGTCAAAAAAATAATCTTTCTCTTGACTTGTTTTAGTCGTGGGTTGTACTCCTCTAAAGGGTTCTCGTCTATATAGCCTGTTTTTTTAGACCATTTCAGAAAGCTCTTAAAAACAAGTATATCATTTGCTATGGTTGAGTTTTTGTTTTTTAAGATAGTGGCACAATAATGCACAAAATCCGATACCCATTCTTCGTTTATATCATCAAAAGTTAGGTCGCTGTTGTAAGCATACAATTTGTTTTTAAAGTCGTTGTTATTTATATAAGTGCCTTCAGACCAATTATTTGATTTACTTACTTTTAGTATAAACTCTTGGTAACACTCAAAAAAAGACTTGTCAAAATTAGATTTCTTTTTGCGTCCGATTTCGTTGTTAAAACACGACTGAAACTCTTGTTTATTAGGGCTTTTCCTTTTGGCTTCAAAATAGATAACTGTATTTTGAAACGCCTGTTCAAATTGCTGTATTTTTTTGTTGATGACACTGGCTGAAACCTTCTTTTTGCCGTGTGTTGTATTGGCTTTACAGCGTTGAGCATCAACGCTCCACTTCTCAATATCTATCCTATAGCCCAAATTAAAGGCTACGATATTCTTATCCCACTTGATTCGATACCGCAACCTCGCATCTGGCTTGTCTTTTTCTTTGTCTAATAGGAATTGAGCGTGGTATTGTGTCATAATTTATTTCATAACTTTATATAGAACCGTTTCTATTTTTTCGTCTCCAGGTAAAGGTATATGGTTTAACACGCTAGGCTTGTTCCTAGCGTCCTTGCGGAAAACAGAGAACGATTTCATTCTATGAACACCTTCAGATAGACAAACAAATTCTCCTTCATCATTATCAGGAGTTCTAAAATTCCAATCATTTGATTTAGCCAACTCAAATAAAAGGTCTTGAGAAAAATTTTTTGCTTCAAAACACAAGCCTTCAAGTAATGATCCTTTCCGTATGCTGTAATATGCTTTTTTATCTTGTATTTTTTTATCCATAGCAATAAAATATTTTGCTAATGTTTTATCCTGATACTTAAATTCAATAATAAACCCTAATGTGTTTTTGAAATCATATTTATTTATTTCTTCATTTGTATAGAAACTTTTTTTATCAGCAAAAGCATTTCTGTCGGATAAAGCTTTATTACCTAAAATATCTATTTCTTCTGCTGATACCTCAACAAGATTTAACTGTCCGAACGATAAAAAACTTAACCCCAAGGCTAACATTAAAACTACTTTTCTCATATTTATTTACTTTTTAAAATTTCTATTAAATTAGTTATTTGTTTTTGACTTTCAGTTAATTGACTTTGTGCGGTTTTGATAATATCATTCATCTCACGTTGTATTTCTATTATCTCCGAAATATCATTTTGTGATATATTGATATTACTTCCTCCATTTATATTATTTAAGTTCTTATTCTGCCCTTCGATACTTATATTCTGTGTAGAACTCTTTATCATCTCTCCTTTTCCTGTTAATAGCCATTCTGAATTAAGGTCTGGCAATTCAAGTAATATATTACTTACTGCATCTGAGTTTAAAGGTGTCTCTTTTGACTTTCCTGTAAAATTACCATACGTCATTCCTATTTTTTCAAAAAATTTACTTTTAGTAATCCCTTTATAATCAAGGAAATACAATATCCTTTCTTTAATATTGAAAATTTTATTACTCATTCTCTTGCAAATTAGAAAATAAAATACCTATATTTGCACTAACAAAAATACTAACAACTGTACTTATTACAGTACTAACAAAAGTACAAACATAAATACAAATGTAAACAAAAAAAATAATTATCCAAATGGCAGAATTAATTAAAATAACAGAGCAGAACGGACAAAAAGCAGTTAATGCACGAGAACTACATATTTTTCTTGAAAGTAAACAACAATTTTCAGACTGGATTAAAAACAGAATCAAAGAGTATGGATTTATTGAGGGACAGGACTTTGAGGTTTTTCAGAATTTTATGAAAAACTCCGAAGGAGGACGACCAGCAAAAGAATACGCTCTTTCCTTGGATATGGCAAAAGAGCTTTCAATGGTAGAGAAAACTGAAAAAGGCAGACAGGCACGAAGGTATTTTATCGAAATGGAGCAAAGAGCCAAAAATCACTCGCTTAACCTTTTGAAAGAAAATAAAAATCGTGAGCTTCAGTCGGAACTCTTCGCCCTTATACGTGCCAACCTTATGAAAGGCGACCTTATAGCTGTAGCACAGGAGTACGGATTTAACAAAAACACCGTAAAAAGCGTAATGTATAACAACACCTACTCCCCAGAGATTGTAAAGGCACTGCACAAAAAAGCACTATCCAACAAAAACTATTTGAGAAACGAACTTGAGCAAATGATTAACGAATTAAAACTTTAAAAATGAAGTTACGAGTATGGTACGGGCTGACGAAGCTCACTAAAAAAATTGTAAAAAAACCAGCAATAAGAGTAGTGTTTGAAAACGGTTGGTATTGGAAAAATGAAGACATTGTTAAAAGGCAGATGCAGGTGTTACACACTCGTTATCAGTCAGAAAACGAAATGAAAGACGCCGAAAACAGCAGAACTTATTTAACAATGTACGAACTTTATATATTCCACGACAAACGTTTTAAAGGCGACCCTGAACGGGCTATTTTACAGAATTATGCCGATGACGTGGGGAATGTGTCAGACGAGGAAAGGGAACTTATAGCTAACAAGTTTAGGGACGAAATTTACACCTTTTACAACATTTCAAGAGAAAATAAATATAACAATAATGAGATATATGAATAAGACAGAAACAATAGACTTACGTACCACGCTCCAAAAAGAGCGAGAAGAACGAAACAAAGCTATTTATCAATATTACAAACAAATTAAAAGTAAGGTCTCGGAATGGGAATCGGAACGTTCCATCTACCGATTGATTAGTGAGGATTATGATATGAGTATAGAGGGGATTCGGAAAGTAGTAAGTACGAGTCCTTTGCAAGACCCTCCGTTTCCTTTTTCTAAGTGGTTTTAAATAATTTTT
>JAUMYH010000079.1 GCA_030528745.1 Bacteroidota bacterium | reverse complement strand
CTTCGACAGGAGTTTCAACCGATTTTGACGGAAACTACAAAATCAAGGCAAAAGCGGGTGATGTTATCCATTTTACAAGTATGGGGCTCAAATCGGTTGACAAACCAGTATCAGCCTCAACGACAAAATTAGATGTGGTAATGGAGCAAGAAGCCGAAGAACTTGATGAGGTGGTAGTGACATCAAATTATGGAGGTCGTAGCAAAGATGTTGTTTCTGCTGGGGTAGCGGTTGTAGGAGCTGAAACTATGGGAAAACTCACTCCTTCCGTATCTGTAGATAATATGTTGCAAGGAAAGGCTGTTGGTGTTGATGTAACTGCTTTAAACGGAGCGCCTGGAAAAACAGCTACTATCAAGGTTCGTGGAGCGGTATCGCTTAACACAACTGGGGGAGATAAATCTCAACCACTTTACGTGGTTGATGGAATATTTGTTTCTGAGAGTGATATGGCAGCTCTGAACCCTGCTGACGTAGAAACAATGAGCGTTTTAAAAGATGCTTCTTCCACTGCTATATATGGTTCAAGAGGTGCCAATGGTGTTATCTTGATTACAACCAAACAAGGAAAGAAAGGAAAAGCGAAAGTATCTTATTCAGGACGTTTAGGATTTGCAAAGAAAATAGAAGATCCTTTTGAGATGATGAATGCCGAAGAAAAAATTTCTTACGAAGAGGCGGCAGAAGCTAGAGGTGCAAAAGATCGTACGGAAGAGCAAAAGAAAAGATTGATAGCTCAAGATCATAACTGGCAAGATGATATTCTGAGAACTTCATTGATTATTTCACACGCGTTGTCGTTTTCAGGAGCTACTGACAATGGTTCTTACTTCATTTCAGGAGGCTGGGATAAAAACACAGGAATTATTCAAAATATTGATGGATTTAAAAGAATTACTGGGCGTGTAAACTTTACCACCAAACTTGGTGATAGATTAAGAGTTGGGGTTAATTCCAGCATATCTCATATGAATGAGCAGTTGTTCCGCGATCGTAACAATGTGCAAAACCCATTCCGAGCAATGTACATATACAATCCTTACGAACCAGTTTACCGATTGGATAAAGACGGAAACCCTATGGTTGACGCAGAAGGAAATCGTATCTATAATAACACTAGTGCAGGTTTCCCAATATTGGAAGCCCTTGTGAATAACCCTGAACGCGACAAGGTTAATCATTTTGTTGGAACGGCATTTGCTGAATATGATATTTTTAAAAACTTTACCTTCCAGACGCGTTATTCAGGAAATTATAGAGTTTTACATAAAGAAACTTATACACAACCAGGCTCTGTTTTAGATGGTTATGTAGGAGACCCCAAAGCTCCAGGTTCAAAAGCAGATACAGGAAGACAATATTATTCTTTTACTTGGTTGAACCAATTAGTATATAAGTATGCTTTTGGAGAACATAACATCAATGCGAGTTTGTTCTCTGAATACTCTGAAAGAAATCGTTTTTCGTACAGATTTGACAGCAAAGGATATAGTTCGAAATTACTCAATACCCAAGAGAATGGAGCTGAACCGACAAGAGCAACTTCTTCTCGTTTCGAGAATGCTATTTTTTCGGTAGCGACTTTGGCAGAGTATGATTTTAAAGATAAATATACTGCTTCGGCTACCCTTCGTAGAGATGGAGCTTCTCGTTTTGGAGCAGACAAAAGGTATGGAACTTTTTGGAGTTTAGGTTTGGGATGGAATTTGAAAAAAGAGAATTTTTTAGCTAATGTTAGCTGGCTGAACAATTTGAAATTAACGACCTCTTACGGAACTGTCGGAAACTGGAACATTCCTGATTACGCTGCCCAAGGCTATTATGAATCAGCCTCTTATAATGGAACAGCGGCAATCCCACGAAGTAATGTATCAAACAAAGAGCTTTCTTGGGAAACCCAACAATCATTAAACCTTGGGATTGAGAGTAGTTTCTTTAACAACCGACTTTCGTTTATAGCCAGTTATTTTAGAAACGTTCGTGATAACTTCTTGTTTGAAACACCTCTAACTTGGGAAGGAGGAGCATATTCGAGATATGAAAATGCTGGAAATATGGCTACACAAGGGCTTGAGTTATCTTTAAGTGGCGATATCGTAAGAACAAAGGATTTCAAGTGGAGTGCTACGGGTAACATTACTTTTGTTAACTACAAGATTAACAAGTTAAATGGGCAAGATCAAATTATTATAAATGGTATAGCTCTTTTAAAAGAAGGATACACGCCGTTTACATTCTTCTTACCTAGATATGCAGGAGTTGATACAGAAAATGGAGACGCTTTGTATTTTGATAAGGAAGGAAAGATTACCAACGAATTTAGCTCTTCAAATGCAGTGATCCTTGAAGGCAAATCGCCTTTGGCAAAATACTATGGAGGATTTGGTACTACATTGGATTATAGAGGAATTGAATTGAATGCTGATTTTTCTTTCAAAGTAGGAAATTATATTCATAACTATGTTGCGCAAAATTTAATTTCTGACGGACAAAATGCAGGTTCTGGACAGAGAAAAGATGCGTTGAACTATTGGAAGAAAAAAGGAGATAATCAATTACCAAAATTGAAGGGTGGCTCGAACCAGACAACCGACAGATTTCTACAAGATGGTTCTTATTTGAGACTGCGTTCGTTATCATTGGGTTATACAATGCCTAAACATTGGATTAAAGGAGCAACTATAAAAATGTTTGTTCAAGCAGAGAATCTCTATACATTTACCAAATATGAGGGAGATCCAGAGATTTCTATCGGTTCAGGTGAGAATCAGTTAGGGTCAACTCAAGATTTCGTTCCTGGTTTGTATGGTTTGTATAGTTATCCTGCGGTTCGTACCATAACTATGGGAATAAATGTTAACTTCTAAAATGTTCAAAATGAAAAAGATAAATATATTATTAGTATCAGCGATAATGCTTTTCGCCACGTCCTGCGATTTAGATAGAAAGCCTTTTGATGGGCTTACTGCTGAACAGCAATTCTCGTCAGTAAACGGATTTAATGACGCTGTTAAGGGAATTTACAGCGGATTCCGTGGAGGAGGGTATTATTCAGCCAATGGATATTGGATTACTTCGGGCGATGTGTTTTCTGATAATTTAACGTTAAATCAACAAGGAAGGTTAACTCAAAAATCCTTGTTCGAATTACAAAATACAGCTATTGATAATTCTTTTCCTATTTATGGTAGAGCTTATATCATTATCAGCCGTGCTAACGCCATACTTGATAATTTAGATGGTATTCCTAAGACTGCCAAACGTGATCAATTTGAGGCAGAAGCCTTAGCCGCAAGAGCTATTTTACACTTTGACATTGCGCGTGTATATTGTAAAATACCAACTCAATCACCAGATGCAAAACAAAGTATGGGAATTCACTATTCTAAAACATATGCTCCTGATTCTAAAAACAGAAGAAAAGGAACTACCGTTGACGGAGTTTACCAAAATGTCATTCAAGATCTGTTAAAAGCAAGGGATCTGATTGGTGATTTCAAAGAATATGGACGCTTGAATAAGAATGCCATAAATGGATTGTTAGCCAAAGTGTATTTGTTCTATGGTGATTATGAAAACGCAGCAAAGTACGCACAAGAGGTAGTTAATGCAGGGGTTGCTGTTACACCAAGAAACAAGGTAGCTGCACTTTGGAAAGATGAACACAAACCAAGTGTTTTGTTTGCAATCTCAATTGTTGATAAAGATAGAGCCGAAATAGGAACCGGCTACGGGCAATCGGCAAAAGGAGAAAATAGAGCGGAGTATGTATGTTCTGATCAACTTTATAAGTTGTTCAAAGATACTGATATTCGAAAAACAACTTCGGTAGAGGTAGGATTGTTTTCTGAAAAATATTACAGAAGTGTGGCTAAATATTTTGGGCGTTCATCAGGAAACAAGAATGTAGTTGACGGAAAATATTTGAGAGTCGAAGAAGTTTATTTGACTTTGGCGGAGGCTCTTGCTCGTCAAGGGGGAAAAGATGCAGAGGCTCTTGCTGTTTTGGATAAATTAAGAAAAGAACGTTACGAAGGATTTACATCTGCCAATGAAACAGGTGCCAATTTGTTAGATGCTATTCTATTAGAGCGTCGATTAGAATTGGCTTTTGAAGGAGACAGATTTTTCACTTTGAAACGATTAGCTTTGGGGCTCAATCGAGGAAGCGAAGGCGAGTTTGCTGATGGAACAGGAACTGCTCCAAGAGTACTTACCTATCCAGCCGATGGATATCGTTGGCAACTTCCAATCCCACAAGGGGCAATTGATGCTTTTCCTGAGTTATTGGAAGACCAAAATCCTGGTTATTAAGAGATTATTCCCTGTGTAAAAAATCCGTAGATTTTAAATCTACGGATTTTTTTTGATGAAATTTCAGTTATTTGAATATGAAGTTGCAAAAGCTATCCAACAATATTTGGTTATGTTATAAAAAGTATGATATAGCTAACTCTATATAATTTGTATTTTTTCTGTTCTTTTGCCTTGAAACATAGTAAGCGAAAACTTGGAGCTTAGTATGCGAGCCGCACGGGCGTTAAAAAATTAGCGGTCGGCTTCCGACAAAATCTCCAAACTTGCTCCCTGCGATCGCTTCGAACAATGGATATTTTCTACGCTACACATTGATTTTCAGCACTTCATCTCAAAAGTCGTTAATTCAACCTTGAAAATACATTTACAAACACGGCAAATCATATCGGTTTGGCTATAAAAAACGAAAGATAATAATTAGCGAGAAACGACAAGTTTATATCATATATTCGCACAAAAAAACCTCACTAAAAAGTGAGGTCTAAAAAAAGATAATGCTATAAGAAAAATTAAAATAACACCATAAAAATCAACATTGTGATAATACAGGTTATTAAAGGTCCTACAATACCAGCAATCAGTCCGATATATCTAAAATCTTTTTGTTGCAAGTAGCCAGTACTATAAACAATGGCGTTAGGCGGAGTGGAAATAGGTAAAAATAATGCCGTAGAGGCACTAAGCCCGATAACGATAGGCAATACAATCGGGTGTTGATGTGTAAGGATAGCCGCAATCGGTATCAAAATGGTTGCCGTTGCCGTATTACTCATTACGTTCGACATCAAAACCGTCAGAAGCGAAAAGACAACCACCAAAACATAAAAGTTTAAATTGACTTGTTGGAGTTTATCTACGTAATGCTGTGCCAATCCCGTCTCTTTTATGGCCATACCCAGCGCCAAACCACCAGCCACCAGCATCAGCGTATCCCAAGGTAATTTGCGAACATCGTGTCCGTTAACAATTCCCAGCATTGTTAGCAACATAATCGGAATGAAGGAAACGATGGCGGCAGGAACATTGTGTAATTTTTCGGTAAGCCACAGCAAAAGCGTAACGGAAAGAATCGCCAGAACCACATTTTTTTTCATTTTCAAGATAGCAGGATTTTCTCGTTTTTCCTCTTCGGTGAGCTCATCGTCCAATTGTATATGAATGGGCGTATTTACTTTTATATATTTGATTTTTAGCAGATACCAAGCTGCCAATGTTAAAATGATGGAAACGGGTATACCTACATACATCCATTCAAGAAATCCAATCCCTTTGTCAGAGAGTGCGTCAACGGCGATAGCATTCGGGGGTGAACCGATTAAAGTACCCATACCACCGAAAGAAGCCGCCGCTGCAACCCCGATTAAAAGTGCCTTACTCAAAGGAGAGTCCTTGGGTAATGTTTGTAGAAAAGCCGCCACCGAAGCAACCATCATCGCCGTTGTTGCCGTGTTGGACATAATCATCGAAAAAGTTGCCGTAGTGAGCATTAACCCGAGAAGAATTCTGTCAGGAGTTTTTCCAAATCGTGAAATGGACATTTTAAAGACAATTCTGTCCAAATGGGTTTTCTGCATAGCGTAGGCGATGAAAAATCCTCCCAACATTAACCAAATCACACTATTTGACCAAGTATTTACATATTCTTGGTAGTACGATTTGGCATTTTCGGGGTCTAATTCCGAATAATAGCTGTTGGTAGCAAAGATAAGGAAGCCAAAAATGAAAAGCCCCGTAGCAAAAGGCGGAATAGCTTCCGTTACCCATAGCCCGATGGCTAAAAACAAGATGAATAACACATAAATCTGAGCCCTGTTAAGCTCTGGTTCATACAGCCAATACGTAAGCCCGAAGGCTAAAATGGCACTCAACAAAAAGTAAATAATTCTGCGTTGTATATCAACGACTTTCTGAATACGCGACAAGATTTGAAGCGAATAATGTCTAGAATCTGCCATAATATATGGTTTAAAAGATGATTAAAATTTCTGTCAAAGTTACGAAAAAAAAATAAAAAAAGACAACCTTTTTATGAAAAATAAGGTTGTCAAATCTTTTAATTGTAAGTTACTGATATTCAGTTGTATATTCTTTAAAATAAGAAAATCGTTATTCAATATGAGCAATTTGTAAATTTTGTTTTATCAATTGCGCCGTTTACTACTTCAAAAGCACCGCCGCAACTGTTACCAAACTGGTTTGGTCAATTAAAATGGCACTTCCAGTTTCGCGAAGGTCTT
>JAUMYH010000010.1 GCA_030528745.1 Bacteroidota bacterium | reverse complement strand
AGTAGGATGTCAGAAAGCAAATGATTGCATTTGTTCACCATACGAAAATCCTCAATCTCAGAAAAATAACTCAGTAAATCCATAAAAACAAAAATATTAAATTTCGTGCGTTTGACCTAGAGGAATTTTGTTTGTTTCTTTAAGTGTAAATCAAATTCTGTATCTTTGTAGAAAATGAAAATTATGGGAACGATTAGATTACACGCTACAATACAAGAAACTGATTTACCATACATCGAAAGATTTTTAAAAGGAATCTCAGCTACAGAGATTTCTTTTGATAATTCTTATGATTTCTACTACGAGTTATCTCCTGATGATTTTAAAAAATTAGAAATTGCAGAAGAACAATCAAGATTAAGAATGGTTACTAGTAGTTCTGATGTGCATAAAGAAGCTATTGAAAGACTAAAAAGATGAAGATAGAATGGGTAAATGGAGTTAAATTCGACTATTACAATATTTTAGAATATTGGTACAAACGCAACGGTTCTTATGAATATTCTTTTAAAATTATTGAAAATGTCAAATTGATAGAAAAAGAGATTGCTGAAAATCCGTATTTTTTAGCTGTTTATAGTGAAAAATTAGGGTTATTTAAAAAGATTTTTTTCAACGGAAAGTTTTTGTTGTTTTCAACGGAAAGTTTTTGAAGAAGAACAAAGGATAGAAATAAGGCACTTTAGAAGTACTAAACAAAAACCTTTATAAATATCGAATTAGCTCGAATATTTTGCTTCTATGATTTATCCGACAATAGATAGTGGGTATAATTATCTCTGGATACTTACAAAACAATAATCATCAAGTAGGCTTTGAAATTTTCAAGGCTTATTTTTTGTGCTATCTCTTAAATCCTCTGGTCTATTTTGTTTTTGTTCGAGTAGATTTTCATTGGAAAATTGCTATAAAAACGCTATCTTTTTGTTTATAAGATAATCGGAATACTAGACTATATCCCCCTCGTAGGCAGGTTAGCTTGTGTATGTCA
Source organism: Bacteroidota bacterium (assembly GCA_030528745.1). Taxonomy (GTDB): domain Bacteria; phylum Bacteroidota; class Bacteroidia; order Flavobacteriales; family Flavobacteriaceae; genus Flavobacterium. The sequence continues at coordinate 46,000 of JAUMYH010000010.1, read as the reverse complement.
AAGGCGAATCTTCGTGATGTTTGAGTTTCAGTACCAGTACTTTATGCCAACCTGTTTGCAAGGCGAGTTGATAGGAAGTGAAGGTTTTTCTGAAACGCATTTTGGCATTCCATAGGAAGTGCGACACGTATCCTACTTTTAGGCAGCCCTCAAAACGCTCGTCTATAGGCGTATATTTTAGGCATGTTGTTTGGAAATATTTTTTCATTTTTTACATCTTAAAGATTTCATCGGTGTGTATCTTTAAGTTTGGAAATATTATAGAATTGACATCATCATCTACAATAGGGTTCTGTGTGTGATATTTTCCGTTTTCTAATACATTGACCAGTACACTCTCTTGATTGGGGTCTATTATCCAATATTCCTTAACACCAGACTCTTCATAAAGCTGAAACTTCTCTTTCATTTCTTTTTTTGAATTGCTAGGCGAGAGAATCTCTATCACCAAATCAGGAGCTCCTATACAGCCTCTTTCGTCTAATTTGCTAAGGTCGCAAATAATACAAAGGTCAGGCTGAACTACGCTAAAAATATCTTTATCTTCAAGACTATGTTTGGGTATTCTCACATCAAAAGGAGCAGTGTATAATTTGCATTTTTGTCCTTTAAATATATTTCCTATACCAAGAGTCAAATTTATTGAAACATCTTGATGTTTTCTGTTGGGTGCAGGGGACATTTTCAGTATTTTACCTCTAAAAAGTTCCACTCGTTCCTTAAACCTCCAAAGAAGATAGTCGGCGTAAGAATAGGTTTTATTCAAATCTAATTGGTTAATATCTGTGATTTCCATACCTTAATATTTTCTACAAAGTTAGTACTTATTATTTTCAAAATCAAATTGAAAAAATCAAAATATAAGAAAGAAATACCTAGTAATAGGTTGTTTTGGTTTAAAAAGTACAAAAAAAAAAAACAGATAATAATTTTGAATAAATCTAAATAAGGTGTATATTTGCGGCGTTAAATTTTTAGTATAAAAAAGTATAAACTATGATTAAAACAGTTACAAATTGGATTTTGGGAGCGGCTTTGCTGTCGTCTTTAGGACTTTCGGCACAGGTGTCGCAGTATGGTTTTTCAGCCACAACGGGTACGTATCAGACATTGGACAATCCGATAAGTATTGCTTCAGTGCCTGTTGACGGGGCGTTAGATTCAGGAGTGTATACTCAGGATTTGCCTTTTACATTTTCGTTTAACGGAAACGATTATAATTCAGTACATGTATTTACAGATGGTTTTCTGACTTTCGGTTCTTTTGTTCCTACAGGGCATTATGCGTTTAAGCCTTTTACTTCTCAAGATGCTCACCAGGCAATATTGGCAGCTTTTAATGATGATTTAATAGGACTTAACAATGCATCTCAAGGACAAATTAATTATCAGGTATTAGGAACAGCTCCTAACAGAACTTTTGTAGTGGAGTGGAAAAACTTTGCTAGATACCAGTACACAGGTAACTATGACAGCGATGCTTTTAAATTGAACTTTCAAATTCGTTTGAACGAAAATAACACTATAGAGTATGTGTATGATGTAGTCGCGTTGGGGGATCCTTCGGTTCGTTTCATAACCGTTGGGTTAAGAGGAGCTAATGCAGATGACTTTGCTGTACGTACAACCGAAAATGTAACTGATGATAGTTGGGCAAATACAGTGGTAGGTTCGAATATATCGGATACCATAATGACGGATCAGAATAATGTACCAGCTTCGGGACTTACCTTTATTTTTACGCCACCAGTATCTGTGATAGAACACGAATATTGTGAAGTAAGCTACGAAGACCCATATTCTAGTGCCGAGCCTATTACTTATGTGGAATTTAATACAATAGCTAATACTACGGCTGCTGATTTTGAGTCAGAATTTTTGCCTCATTATGAAGATTTTTCGAGTATATCTACTCAAGTGCAAAAAGGAAATACCTATACACTTAAAATCAAAGGAAATACCGATGGTGATTTCGAAAATACCATACTAGTATATATAGACTGGAATTATGATGGTCAGTTTGACAATAGTGCCAATTCGATAGAAAGATATTACAATCTTCCAATATTAGAAAATTCTACTGGTGAAGATGATATAGAAGTAACTTATGAGATAACTGTACCTGAAACAGCAGCAGAAGCGTCTGTTAGAATGCGTATAATCAAAATATTTCAAGATCATAATGGGTATGTACCTTGTGGTATAGTTGGTGACTATGGTCAGGTAGAGGATTATACCCTACAGGTAGTAGCTGAAATTCCGACTGTGAATTGTGTGGCTATGAGTACATTTAACTTTGATTTTGAAGATATTACTACAGAGAGTTTGTTTACTGATAATTGTTGGAACGGAAATTATACATCCTATCCGACCATTTCGGTTACTGATGCCGTTGGAAGTCAAGGAAATATACCATTGCCAGACAAGGCGGTACAAATATATAAAGGAACGGCTATAACATCGGATATTATTTTGGTTACGCCAGAGGTTACTACTACCAATGGTACTCATGCTTTGAGTTTTGATATAGAAGTTGCCTTGGCAGGAGCACCAGTGTCTATTACAGGTGAGGAGCGAATCCAGATAGGAACATTGAGCGATAATACTGATTTTACAACTTTTGTACCTTATGGCGATGCTTTTATGGTAGATCAAGTAGGTAGTTTTAGTACCCCCCCAATTTCGTTCCCAGAGGGTCATAAATATGTAGCTCTTAAATTTGAATTAGGAACACAACCTCATAAAGCATTGGTTATAGATAATGTAAAATGGGAAGAGTCGTTAAATACTTCGTCTTTTGATTATCAGCAAGTTAGCGTTTATCCAAATCCTGCGGTATCTACATTGTTTGTACAAGGAATAGAGGATTTGAAGCAAGTAATTGTGTTTGATATTAGTGGAAAACAAATCCTAAAAACTACTCAAACAAGTATTGATATACAAAACTTGTCAAAAGGAATGTATATTTTGCAAGTAGAGTCTGAATCGGGAGCTGTGTCTACGCACAAATTTCTTAAAAAATAATTTTTAAGTTCTGATTTGATAAGAAGCCGCTTTAAAAGAGCGGCTTTTTTATGAATTTTAGATTTGTGAAATTTTATTTTGTTTTGAATTTTGTTGTGATATTGGTTTGTTTCATTTCTATTGTAATATTTGGTTGTTAATTAAAATGTTAAATTAGTTATTTTCTCATAAAAACAAGTTTTTCTTGTTTTTTTCTTTTTTTTTTAATTTTGATACATCAAGTTTTAGTATACAATAAAGTTATAGTTGAACATTAATTAAAAAAGATGAAAGTTATGAAGAAAAATATATGTTTATTGATTTTGCTGTTATGTTCTTGTGCTTATGCACAGATGATAACTATTGTAGATTCCAAATTTGAGCAGATATTAGTAGAACAAGGAATTGATACAGATGCTCAAATAAATGGAATGATTGCTCAGGCAGATGCCTTGGCAGTAACGACCCTTTTTGTAGATGGTACCTCTGTGTTTACGCCATGCTCAGAGCCAGAATACTTTGATTGTTTTATTCGTGATTTTTCAGGTTTAGAGTTTTTTGTAAATATCGAAGAGCTTACCATATCGTGGGTTGCTTTAGAGAATTTGGATTTGAGTGGATTGGTAAACCTCAAAAAATTATCGCTATTTAGTACCAATCTTACTACCATAGATTTGTCAAATAATATCCAATTGGAAGAATTAGAAGTTCCTTATGCAGGAGATATGTTGCCGATGAATGAGATTCAGGAATTGGACTTGTCGAATAATCCGAATATAAAAAATGTTAGGGCAACAGGAATACGGAAAATAGATTTGCGTAACGGAAATAATAATCCTCAGATGAAACTTGTTATAGGTTGTGTGTTGTGCGAAACCATAGGGCAGGTAAACTATAACGTGTGTATTGCGGTTGATGATGCAGATGCAGCCATTCAAGGAATGTTTCCTTATTCCGAGTGGGATATTAATCATCTAGAGGTGTCGTATAGCTATTCGGTTGATTTGGAGGGTTGTAGTCTTAATACAGAGGAATATTCTAGTGGTCAATTTGTTGTTTATCCCAATCCAGCTACAGATTATATAACCTTTTACACATCGGAGGATATTGTTTTACAGAAAGTGATAATATACGATTATTTGGGTAAAATAATATGGCAAGATACGGGGGTAACGAACAATAGTTTGGATGTGAAAAAATTGCCAAGAGGGAGTTATTTGGTAAAATTAGTTACCGATTCAGGAGTCCAAATCCATAAAGTTATAATCAAATAAATACAACTTACTTGTAATCAAAGCACTCCCAAAAATAGGAGTGCTTTTGTTTTGGAATGTTTTGGAATATCTCTAAGAAAATAGTAATTTAGCCCCATATTTATTACAAATCAGATGAGTACTTTTTATAAACTTCGCATAAAACAGATTGTTAAGGAAACTATCGATGCTATTTCAATTACTTTTGATGTACCAAAAGAACTAGCTACTACTTATAAGTTTGTAGCAGGGCAATATCTTACTATTAAACTCACTTTGGACGGAAACGAAATCAGAAGAGCTTATTCTATTTGCTCAAGTCCACAGAGTGGCGACCTTACTATTGCTATTAAGGGGATTTTTGGAGGCGTGTTTTCTAATTTTGCTGTAAATCAACTCAAAGAAAATCAATATTTGGAAGTGAGTATTCCCGAAGGGAGGTTTATATTTGAACCCAAGTCTGCTGCCAAAAATACTTATGTAGCTTTTGCAGCAGGTAGCGGAATAACGCCCATTATGTCTATTATGCAAAGCGTGTTAGAGGAAGAGCCGAACAGTTCTTTTGTTCTGGTGTATGGGAACAAATCGGTTCAGAGTACGATTTTTTATCAGAAGATTAATCAACTCAAAGAAAAATATTTGGGCAGATTGCACGTGCATTATGTATTTAGTCAGGAGCAGTGTGATGGTGAGTTGTTTGGGCGTATTGATAAATCGGTTGTTAATCTGATTGTAAAAAATAAATATAACTATATCAATTTTGAAAAATTTTATCTTTGCGGACCAAATCAGATGGTAATACAAGTAACTGACGTTCTCAAAGAAAATGGAGTGCAGAGTGATAAGATTAAATTTGAGTTGTTTACCACTGCAGCTTCAAAAGAGGATAACAAACAGGTTGCAACAGATGGTCAATATTTATTACACGTGTTGTTAGACGGAGAGGAAACTTCCTTTTCAGTTCCTAATGGTACAACCTTGTTAGATGCAATTTTGAAAAAAGGATTAGATCCTGCTTACTCTTGTTTGGGCGGAATCTGCAGTTCGTGTATAGCTCGAATTACCAAAGGAAATGCTCAGATGAAGAAAAATTCGATACTTACCGATGATGAAATAGAAGAAGGACTGATATTGAGTTGTCAGGCTGTGCCTACTACGAGTGAAATTTCGGTAAATTTTGACGATGTGTAGTATGCAAAGGGTAACTTGGTATAAAGGAGCTCAAATACATTATACAGATAAAGGCAAAGGGACGGCAGTAGTATTGTTGCATGGTTTTTTGGAAAACCTCCAGATGTGGCATTTTTTTGTAGAAAAATTTAGCCAAAGGTACAGGGTTTTGACCATAGATTTGTTGGGGCATGGAAAGTCTGAAAATATCGGTTATATCCACACTATGGAAGAACAGGCCGATATGGTGTATTCGGTGCTTAACGAAAACAGAATTCGCAAAGCCATATTTGTAGGGCATTCGATGGGAGGATATGTGGCTTTGGCACTAGCAGAATTTTATCCTGATATGGTCAAAAAAATGGTGCTTCTGAATTCGACCTCACAAGCCGATAGCCTTGAGCGTAAACTCAATAGAGAGAGAGCTATAGAGGCAGTAAAGCAGAATTATCAACTCTTTGTGCAAATGGCAATAGGTAATTTGTTTTCAGAACAGAACAAACAAAGGCTTCAGCTTGAGATTGAGGAAGTGAAAAAACAAGCCTTGCAAACGCCTCTTCAAGGGATTGTTGCTGCTCTTGAGGGAATGAAAATCCGAAAAAGTAGGGAAGTACTTTTGCATTTTGCTCCATTTCAGATATTACTTGTACTGGGCAAAGATGACCCTGTGTTGAACTATATTCAAGCAAAAGAACAAGTAGACGGCACATCAAACCAATTGGTTACTCTAGAGGGTGGACACATGAGTCATTTGGAAAATACCGAAGAATTATTACAAATTTTGCAGAAATTTTTTAAATAAAACGTTTTTTAACCGTTTTATTCATTTTTAAACTCTGTTAGTAAGTGCAATTTTTGGGATAGTTTCCCTTTAGAGTCAAAGTTAGTCTGAAATGAAAAAGGAGAGAAAGTTTTTTGCTTTTCTCTCTTTAGATAAATGTTGTTTCTTTGTTAAATAACGCTATAATGAAATCAGAAGTGTAAATATTTTAGAGTATAATACAGAAACTACTCTGAAATATTTGTCTGATTTATAATAAATTTAACCTATGGAAGTGTTATAGGAAGAGTTCTTTGAACAAGATGTATATTCCCATTACTAACACAAAATATCCAAATATGGTTTTGAGATGTTCGTTCTTGATGTGTTTAGATAGGTAGATTCCTATAAATATACCAATTACAGACAAAGAAGTAAAGCCTAACAATAATTTCCAATCTATTTGAGAATAGTTGTTTTGCAAATCTCCAACAAATCCGATTATGGACTTTAAGGCTACAATAAAAAGCGATGTCCCCACGGCTAATTTCATAGGCATACCTGTTAAGATTACCAGCACAGGTATAATCAAGAATCCGCCACCAGCACCAACCAATCCAGTAAGTATACCTACCATTGTGCCTTCCAAGAGTATGAACAAATAGTTTTGTTTTTGATTGATTTGTTTGGTTGTCGTAGTTTTTTTGTTTTTCTTAATCATTGATATAGAGGATAGTATCATGATTATAGAAAATAATATCATTAAGGCGATAGATTTGGTAAGTTCAAAATTACCAATAGTTATAATCTGATCGGGAATGAGCGGCAAAAGATAGGCTCTTGATATGTATACCGCTACTATAGAGGGTATTCCGAAAAGTACAACACTCTTAAAGTCTACATTGTTGTTTCGGGCGTTTTGAAATCCGCCAACCAAAGCCGTAAATCCAACAATGAAAAGGGAGTAGGCTGTGGCTAATACAGGATTGATATTGAAAATATAAACCAATATAGGAACTGTGAGTATTGAACCGCCACTTCCAATAAGTCCTAACGTGATGCCGATTAATGTTCCGAGTATGTAACCTAATATTTCCATAAATTTTATTGATTAATAATGTAGTATAAATATTCTTTGAGTTGGTGCATCTGTTTAGCCCCCTTGTTGCGGACAATTCGTGCTATAAAGTACAACAAAAACCAAACTACTACCGAACCGCCCATCAAGATAAAATCCGAGGTAAGGCTCTGTCCCATAGCATGATTGGAGTAGGAAGTTATCAATGACATCAAAAATACACACGCCACCAAAAAATGCAAAAACATAAAAAAAGTCCACAACGTAGGGTCAGGGCCAAAAAGTCCCTTAATAGCGGTATGATTGTCTTTGCTTTCAACCAGTTCTAGTTGTAGGTGTGGCGAATAGTACTTCTTGATTTTCTTGTTAGGATAAATCCAAATATAATTATCAGAATGCACGATGGTGTACAATTCGTTGGATTTGCTTTTTTCCAAAATAAATAATTCAAATAATTGCTCCTTACTACGATTGCTTTCAATGCTGAATCGCGGTCGTAACGGAATGCTCTTTTCTAAATTTTCCATCTCACTCATCTTTTTGCTGTAAAGTTATTAAAAAATAAATAAAATAAAAAGTATTACAATGCTATATTTTAACAAATTATCTTTTTAGATTTTCTCATTAATTGGATAAATTTGGTTTCTGTATTTATAAGTCATGAAAGCACATTTTTATCAATATAATTTATCATTCAAAAAACCAAGTGGTACATCGAGGGGAATTCTTCATCAAAAAGAAAGTTGGATACTTGTAATTCAGGAAAATGAAAAAATAGGCGTTGGAGAAGCCAGTATCATTCGAGGATTGAGCATTGACGATAGTGCTGATTATGAGTCTAAACTCAAATGGTTGTGTGAAAATATCAATTTGGACAGAGAATTTTTATTTACACAATTAAAGGCGTTTCCTTCTATTCAATTTGCTCTCGAAACAGCATTTTTGTCGTTAGACTCGATGTATAGTCCGTTTGTGTTATTTCCTTCGGATTTTGTTTTTAATCAAAAACCTATTCCTATTAACGGATTGGTTTGGATGGGCGATAAAGATGTAATGAAAACCCAAATAGAAAATCTTATAGAACGAAACTTCAGATGTATAAAACTTAAAATAGGAGCGATAAATTTTGAAGAAGAGTTAGCACTTTTGGGCTATATCAGATCAAAATTTTCAGAAAATGAACTGGAAATAAGGGTAGATGCCAATGGAGCTTTTTCAGAAAGAGAAGTGCTGGACAATTTGCACCAACTTTCTAAATTCCGATTGCACAGCATAGAACAACCTATCAAACAGGGCAATACACAATTGATGAAAGAACTTTGTCGAATTACGCCGATTCCAATTGCCTTGGACGAAGAACTTATAGGTGTGTTTGATTTGGAAAGTAAAAAAGAATTGTTGAGCGAAATTCTTCCGCAGTATATCATCTTGAAGCCCAGTCTGATAGGAGGGTTTACAGCTGCAAGGCAATGGATTGATTTGGCTAATCAGTTTGGAATAGGGTGGTGGATGACATCGGCCTTGGAGTCGAATATAGGACTCAATGCAATAGCTCAGTTTACAGCCACACTCAACAATACCATGCCTCAAGGACTGGGAACGGGTTCGTTGTATACGAATAATTTTGAATCGCCTTTAGAGGTAATTAACGATAGCTTGGTGTATAAGAAGGATAAAGATTGGAATCTGATTCAGATTCTGAAAAGTAGATAAAAAGTTGATTTCTTTCGTAATCTAAGATTTTATTCTTTGAATAAAGTATGTATTTTTGTGCTTTAGAATTAAAGGTATGAACTTTATAGACGAAATTAACAAAAGACGCACATTTGGGGTTATTGCTCACCCCGATGCTGGTAAAACCACTTTGACTGAAAAATTGCTTCTTTTTGGAGGAGCTATTCAGGAAGCAGGTGCGGTAAAAAGCAATAAAATCAAAAAAGGAGCTACTTCCGATTTTATGGAAATCGAACGACAAAGAGGTATTTCGGTGGCTACTTCCGTACTGGCTTTTAATTATAAAGACAAGAAAATCAATATATTAGATACGCCAGGACATAAGGATTTTGCCGAAGATACCTTCCGTACACTTACTGCCGTAGATTCTGTAATTGTGGTGGTCGATGTGGCAAAAGGGGTAGAGGAACAAACCGAAAAGCTGGTGCAGGTGTGTAGAATGCGAAATATTCCGATGATAGTGTTTATCAATAAGCTCGACCGCGAAGGAAAAGATGCTTTTGATTTGCTCGACGAGGTTGAAAAAAAATTAGGACTGAAAGTTACGCCACTTTCGTTTCCTATCGGAATGGGATACGATTTTCAAGGGATTTATAATATCTGGGAAAAAAATATCAACTTATTTTCCGAAGATAGTAAAAAAAATATCGAAGATGTACTTACTATAGACGATTTGTCAAGTGCCGAATTGGATAGTTTGGTAGGAGAGGGGGCAGCCAACAAACTCCGTGACGAGCTAGAATTGGTGAGCGAAGTATATCCAGAATTTGACCGCGAGGCATATATCAACGGCGATTTGCAACCTGTGTTTTTTGGTTCAGCATTGAATAATTTTGGAGTGCGTGAGTTGTTGGATTGTTTTATCGAAATCGCTCCATCGCCACGACCAAAAGAATCCGATACGCGATTGGTACAGCCCAACGAAAATAAATTTTCAGGATTTGTGTTTAAAATTCACGCCAATATGGATCCCAAGCACCGCGACAGATTGGCTTTCGTCAAAATCGTATCAGGTACATTTGAACGAAACAAACCTTATACGCATGTTCGTTTGGGGAAAAATTTGAAGTTTTCATCGCCCAATGCCTTTTTTGCCGAAAAAAAAGAAATTGTAGATGTTTCGTATGCTGGGGATATTGTGGGGTTGCACGATACAGGGAATTTCAAAATTGGCGATACGCTGACCGAGGGCGAGTTGATGCACTTTAGAGGAATTCCTTCGTTTTCGCCAGAGCATTTCCGTTACATTAATAATGCCGACCCTATGAAGTCTAAACAATTGGAAAAGGGTATCGACCAACTAATGGACGAGGGTGTGGCACAGTTATTTACTTTGGAAATGAATGGGCGAAAAGTAATCGGAACGGTAGGGGCTTTGCAATACGAGGTAATTCAATACAGATTGGAACACGAGTACGGAGCAAAGTGTACCTACGAGAATTTTCCTGCCTTTAAGGCGTGTTGGGTGCGTCCAGAAGATCCTAAAAATGAAGAATTTGCCGAGTTTAAACGCGTAAAACAAAAGTTTTTAGCAAAAGACAAATCAGGACAATTGGTGTTTTTGGCGGACTCCGAATTTTCGATACAGATGACTAGAGACAAATATCCAAGTGTAAAACTCTCGTATCTATCGCAAGAGATATAAGCCAAGTATTTCAGAAATAAGCACAATGTCCATAAAAAGAATTACAAATATTTTTATGGACATTGTGCTACAAACAACCTATATATTATTTTTTGTTTATAGGTTCTGCACCTCGAGTATTGGCAGTCATTTTACAAGTAGCCGTAAATTCAGCTCCTGGTTCTACCGATAGTTTACCTACCGAAACTTCGCCTCGGATTACAGCTTTGGACTTAACCGATAACAATTCTTGTACTTCTACTTTACCTTCGTAATAACCTTCAACATCAAGGTTTTTACAAATAATATTTCCGACAATTTTACCAGTTTCGCCAATTACTAATTTTCCCCCAGAGCTAAAGTTGCCGATTAATTCTCCGTCAAGTCTAAAATCGACTTGTGATTCAATATCTCCTTTAATTTTGGTGCCTTCTGCTATACGGTTAATTTTTCCTACAAGGTCTTTAGAGGTGTTATTTTTTTGTTTGTCAAACATAAATACTGTTTTTTACGTTACTTAATATTTTGAATAAATGTGTCGTAATTTTTTTTGAATTGTACTATTTTATAATCTTCAGACGATATTATCTGAAAACGTTCCTTAATTCGGTAATCTTTATATTCTTCTAATATGCTACGCAATTCTTTAGCTTTTTCTTCAGAGGTAATATTGTGGATTACAATAAATTGTTCGGTACGAGTATAGTTGTCCTGACTGATAGTATAATTCTGGTCGATTCTGTCGTTGATAAATAATTTTAACTTAGCGTCAAATACGGTTTTGTTTTGTACTTCTGATAGCGGAAGTATAAGTTTCCAACTTTTGGCATTTGAAGAATCAAAATTCATTTTTTCAAGTCGAGGAATCGTTTTCTGAATAATATTTTCCGCCTCCTTGCCCTCAAGATGGTTAGGATAGGTAAGTGCCACGTAATTAAGAGCCTTACGGTAGGCATCGAGTCCGTCCAAATTACCAATAACATTGGCTTTGAGGAGTTCAAATTTAGGCAAAATGTCCTCTGATGCAAATTGCTCAATATAGGTATCGATAGATTCCGTAATGCTTAGGTAATCTCCAGTATTGAACTGGTTGAGCAATTTTGAATATATCGCCTCTGGAGAATCGTCGGAGGTCAGGCTTTTTTCTGGGTTTAAGATGTATTTTGCGTATCTTGATTCAGGATATTGTTGTACAATTTGTTGTCCAAGAGTTGCTTTTTTGTCCGAGTTTGTAATTTCGTAGATTTTGTACAAATTGAACATCGTAGGTAATACTAATCTTTCTTCAGGATTGTTTTCAAGCAAACTTTCTAGTTTGTTTTGAGCCAGTGAAAATTCTTTGAATTTATCCTTGTAAATAATTCCTAATCTGAAATAAGCATAATTGCGTTCAGTGATTAGGCTGTCAATAATTTCTTGATTAGTAGGTATTTGTCTTATGTAAAACTCTGTAGTGAATCGAGGTTCTGTCAATTCTTCTGTTTTTTCAGACTTAACCTCTTCGTCTATTTGCGTATTGGGAATCAAACTTCCTGTATAGTTCGATAGTCTCCAATAGTTTTTCAGCGGTCGGTTACCCCATTTTTTTCTAAATTCATTTTTCCCTTGTGCCACGCTATTGGCATTGTAAAAATAAAAGTTAGAATTTGCAGAAGCCATAGAAACATCTGCACGAGTAGGCACTAAGCTTATTTCTCTACTCATCAAAATATCAGTTGTTTTGATGTTAGGGTCTGCAGTATTGTTGGTGTTTTGTGCGTTGGTGTTACCCAAGGCAATTTCTTTTTTGAGTTGCTCCTGTTGTCTTTTTTCTTCTAGCTTGAGTTTTTTGATATATTTCAAAAAGAAATCTATTTGTTCATCATTGGACATTCTGCTCAAAGCGATGATACTATCGTTCTGATTGGCAATGGTTTCGTATTTGATAACATCGTCCAGATTATTACGCTTACGGTTAATGGCGTAGTATTCTCTGCTTTTCGAATCTAAATTAACCAGAGTGCTATCATAGTACTTTCCTGCATTAAGGTATTTGGCACGATTAAAATTCAATTCTGCCAACTGACGATAGTTCGATGCAACTTGATATTTGTCTTTTGTTTTGTATTTGAGTGATTGCTTGTAGTGATAAATGGCTTTTGGCACATTATTTTTGCCTTCATAATATAGGGCTATATGATGGTTAAGCACATCTTTGTAAGGTCTGTTTTCTCTGTCAGATAGGAGTTTGTTGAATTTTTTGTAGGTTGCCACCGTATCCTGACTGTTTTTGTCAAGAGAGATAATCTTGGACTCGGCGTGTATAGAATAATTTTTAGGAGACTTACGTTTTAGCTTCAAAATTTCATTATACCAATACAAAGCCTCTTCAACGCTGTCTTGTTTTTCGTAAAGTTGGGCTGTTATAAATTGATAACGAGCTTTTTCGGTATTTTTGGGTGTAAATTCGATAGCTTTTTTGATACAAAATACAGCCGTGTCGATGATTTGTTCGTTATAATAAGCCTGAGCTAATATGGCGTAAGCATCGGCAAGAGTTTGTTTGTTGTAATGCGTTTCTTTGATGAGTTTGTTTAAGTTTTTGATAGCCAGGTAGTTGTTATCAAGGCGTATATTTGTTTTTTCTTTCCAAATTTTGATTTCATTGATTTTATCACTATCTGGATATTTGAGCAGAATGTAATTAAAAGCCTCTAGAGCGGGAATAAAACGCAAATCGTAGTAACGGGCTTTTCCTAAAAGAAGGTATGACTCGTCCATTTGAGGATTTTTTTCCACGCCACCAATATACATAGAGTGATTTTGGATAGCCTTAATGGCTTTTTCTTCGGCACGTACAAAATTCGGATTTCGAGGTAAGGAATCTTGTCCAAATCGTAGCTCGGTTACCTGCATAGGTTCGACAGGTAGTACGTCCCAAAAATTGTCCGAGTACGAATGGTTTAACTCTTCAATTCCTTGATTAAGAGCTAGTTCTCCGTTGTGTAAAATGTTGTATTTGGAGGTCATAGCATGGAAATTTCTGTTAACAAAGGCATCTTTTTTGGTAGAACATGCCATTGTTAGCACAATTAAAATCAAGGCTGAAACCAAAGATATATACGCTTTCATTGATTTTGTGATATTATATTTAAGAGTTAAACTCAAAAATCTGTTTTTTATTTTGGTTATAAATCAAACACAGAACTTCTTTTGGTGTATATCAAATCTTTTAATTTTAATAAAAATCCCAAAATCAGATATACGCCAAACCAAAGTCCTACTGTAGCAAATGAAAAATAGATAAAAAACAGACGTACATTGGTGGCACGAACGCCCAAACGCTCCGCCAATCTTGAAGAAACATAGAAGCCGTGTTTTTCAAAATAATGTCGTATGTTCTCTACTATTTTCATTTTATAATCTTAATAATCCATTTTTAATGTAACAACGTTAGACCAAGATTAGTCAAGTCGTTCTAAATAGTCTTCCAATCGTTCTTGCATTAATATTTCATCGCCAAGGGCATCCATACCCACAATTGAAATAATCCATAACATAGATAAAATAGTGATTAAGGAAAGCACAATTCCGATAATACACATTACTTTTCCAGTCTTGACATTGCCTATACCAGTGTATTGTCCTGGATTTTGATAGAAAAGTTTGATGTCTTTTTGAGCCAATACAATACCAATAATTCCCATAGTAATACCCAAAATACCATAACACCAGCAGGTAATGATGGATAGTATTCCTAAAACTAATATGATAGTGCTGTTAGGTAATTTTTCTTGCATAATGATTTTGTGTTTTAATAGTTAATAATTTTATAAAAATAAGAAACAACCATTGTAACGGCGGTTAAGATGCCTAAAGTAATAATGATTTTGTGATACGAACGCGATTTATCAATAAAATTCAAGCCGACAAATACAAAGAAGAATACTAAGGGATAAATGGCTGGATACATATAAAAAGCATCAACAAATTTACCCTCAAACAACAAGGCAATGGCTCTTTGTATACCACAACCTATACAATCTATTCCAAATAATTTCTTATTCATACACGGAAGCATATACCTCTCCATAATAAATTGTGTTTTTGAGATGCAAGTTTACTAAAAAAAAAATTAAAATGAAAATCATAATTCATTTTTTTGAGTTTGGAGCGTAATGTGGAATGAAAACAACAATCTAAATTTAGATTAAATATATAAAGAGGGAGTTTGATGAAATATTGTGCAAATAAATATATTTTGGATAGATTTTTGATAATAAGCCAAAACGGAATATAAAAAATGTTTAAATAAAGTATGAAATTTTTTCAAGTATTGGTTTTGTTGTTTATTTCTACAACAGTATTTGCTCAACAACGAGCTAAAGTTACAGGTAAGGTTGTAGACAAACAATCTCAATCTCCTTTGGAGTATGCTATTTTGTCGATTGAAAATCAACGAACGAACTATACAGGGGTTACCGATGAGCAGGGGAGGTTTGAGGTAGAGGTTATACAAGGCGATTATACATTGATAGTAAATTATATGTCGTTCAAGAGATATGAATTGCCCATTAGCGTGAAGGATAATCTGAATGTGGGCGTTGTAGCAATGGAAATAGATGCTCAGATGATAGAGGGGGTTGATATAGTGCTAGAACGCAGTACTGTGGAGATGAAACTCGATAAGCGAATTTACAATGTGGGGCAGGATATGATAGTGAAAGGAGGCTCGGTAAGCGATGTGCTGAACAATGTACCATCAGTTAATGTTGATGCTGAGGGCGTGGTCAGTTTGAGAGGTAATGAAAACGTACAAGTGCTTATTGATGGCAAACCATCGGGATTGGTGGGGATTAGTGTTAGTGATGCATTAAGAATGCTTCCTGCTGATTCGGTTGAAAAAATAGAGGTAATAACCAATCCTTCGGCTCGTTATGAGGCTGAAGGAGGGGGAGGAATTATTAATATTATACTCAAAAAGGGGAAAGATTCAGGGCTTAAGGCGGTACTTACAGCCAGTGTCGGAAGTCCAGAAAGTAATGGCGTTACAGTTAATTTGAATTATAAAACAGAAACCTTTAATATTTTTACTACTCAAGGTTATAATCACAGGGGTAGTAAGGGCAATTTTAGTAATCAAATCCAGAATATAGACCCATTAACAGGTTTGCCTACTAATTATATTAATGAGTCTAGAAATAATAAAAGGTTGAGTAAGGGGTATATGGGAGTGTTTGGTTTGGAATGGAATTTGGATAATACAACTACTTGGACTAATTCGTTGTCGTATCGTAAAGATAACACAACTAATCCGATAGATGTAAATATAGATTACCTTGACCAAAATTATCAGATGATGTATCAAATAACCAGAGATAATTTTGAGCGTAGTAATGATGAAGACGTTGATTTTTCGTCAAATTTAGTGAAAAAGTTTAACGATAAAGGTCATGAGTTAAAATTGGATTTTTCAACCTCATTAAGTAAAGATAAAGATTATACAGATATTTATACCAATAACATAACACTAAATCAGATGTTGGCCATGCAGGAAACAGCCAATAATCAAAAGCAAACACGAAATTTGTTAAGTGCCGATTATGTATTACCTATTGGTAACAATCAGTTCGAGGCAGGGTATAGAGGTACTTTTACAGATTTGATCACCGATTATAAGGTATTGGATTACGACTTTGCAAATACTTCGTGGGAGGTTAATACAAATTATTCAAATCTGTTACAGTATAAAGAAAATGTGAATGCCTTGTATATGCAATATGGAGGCAAAAAAGAAAAATTATCGTATATGGCAGGTTTGAGATGGGAAGATACCAAAGTAGATATTAATCAGTTTACCTCAAATATTTATCGCACCAAAAGGTATAATGATTTTTTTCCGAGTGCTTTTGTGTCGTACGAAATTGATGACGAGTTGATTTTGTCATTGAACTACAGTAGGAGGGTGTCAAGACCTCGTTCCAGAATGATTAATCCTTTTTCAAACTTGTCGAGTAACGTGTCTTTGTTTAGAGGTAATCCTGATTTGAATCCGTCGTTGTCGGACGTGATTGATTTAGGATTTTTAAAACGTTGGGGTAATAAAGTAACCTTGAGTTCATCAGTTTATTTGAATAGAACCAAAAATGCCGTGCAGTTTGTGCGTTATATAGAAGAGATAGACGGTACATCAGTGCTGATTACATCGCCAGTTAATTTAGGTGAACAGGATAGAATGGGCTTTGAGTTTACTTTAAATTATAGTCCGTTTAGATGGTGGAGGCTTAATGCTAATTTGAATTTGTTCAGAAATGAAACTAAAGGAAATTATACGTATTATGATTTGAATAATAATTTGGTTGAGCAGAACTTTGACAACTTGGCGTATTCGTGGTTTACAAGATTAACCTCAAGAGTTACTTTGCCTTACAAAATTGACTGGCAGACCAATATTATGTATTTTGCTCCTCAAGATAATGCTCAAGGAAGAATGAAGTCTACAACAGGAGTGAATATGGCTCTTAGTAAAGATATTTGGAAAGAGAAAGCTACCATAACCTTGAATGTACATGATTTGTTTAATTCAAACAAGCGTAGATTCTATACCGATTTGCCAATTCAGCAAACCAATACTGAGATGCAGTGGCGAGAGCGTCAGATAATTCTGTCGTTTACGTACAGATTTAATCAAAAGAAAGAAAAGGAAAGCAGGTCGCAACGAGGCGTTGGTGGTGATGATGAAGACTTTATAGGAGGATAACAATGGAACGGAAAGAATTAAAAACCCTAGGTTTGATACTACTATGTGCTATATTGTTGTATATAGTGCATAAGTATATAGTAGCCAATTTGTTGTCAGATGTAGGAGGAATGGTAGTGTCATTGGATTTGATTTATGTAGTTTTCACTCTTGCAAGTATTGTGCTTTATGTAGGACTGTTGTTTGTTGCGAAAAAGAATTATCATTATATAGGTATGGGATTTTTAATCGGAATTACTTTAAAAATGATATTGTTTTTAATAATTTTTAAGCCAATGCTCAATCAAATGTCCTTGCAAGATAATGGAGTTAGTAAAGTCAGTTTTATAGTTGTTTTTTTTGTTTTTTTACTGATAGATGTTGTTTTAGGAACCAAAATATTAAAGCAATATTCTAAAATATAGTTGTTTATAAGTTATGAACATTTTTTAGTAAGTATATTGGTGTTTTATAAAAAAACGAATATATTTGCACCAAAAATAAATTAGCTAAAAAATAAAGTTTTATATGATGTTTTCAAGTAAATTTAAACAGCTGTTCGCCTTTGTATTGCTTGGTTTCTTTGTTGCCACTATTACCGTAAATGCTGCTGAGGATACAGGTGTAGAAAAAGATATAAAAACAGAGATTAAAGAGTTTATTGCTCACCACTTGTTAGATTCACATGACTTTATCTTTACAGAAAAAAAACAAGAAGATGGCACTGTTAAGTATTATGGTTTTCCACTTCCTGTGATTTTTTACGATCAGGCAGGATTGCATGTTATGATGTCTTCAGCGTTCGAACACGGTCATAAAGTAGTTGAGAGTAAAGGGAATTTTTATAAATTGTATCACTCGAAAATTTATCAGGTAGATGATGCTTCGGGTGAAATTCGTTATGATGATAAACACCATCCTGAAAACGCAAAACCAATCGATTTTTCAATCACCAAGAATGTTTTTATGATGATTGTAACCTGTTTGCTTATGATTTGGATGTTTTCAAGTATGGCTAAGTCGTATCGTGCTAACAATGGTATGCCTACTGGTATGGGGCGTTTGTTAGAGCCTATAGTTGTTTATGTTCGAGATGAAATTGCCATTCCGAACATAGGGAAGAATTACAAAAAGTATATGAGCTTCTTGCTAACTGTGTTTTTCTTTGTGTGGATACTTAATATGTTTGGTCTTACACCGCTAGGGGTGAATGTTACAGGGAATATTGCTGTAACGGCTTGTTTGGCTATATTTACTTATTTGATTACTACTTTTACGGCAAACGGAAATTATTGGAAACATATTTTTTGGATGCCAGGTGTTCCAGTTCCAATGAAGATTATTTTGGCTCCTATAGAGCTTTTGGGTACTATAATTAAGCCTTTTTCGTTGATGATTCGTTTGTATGCTAATATGGCGGCAGGACACGTTGTGCTTATGAGCATCGTAGGGTTGATGTTTATTTTCCAAAATTGGATTGGTAGTAGTTTGTCATTCTTTTTGGCATTTGCGTTAATGATTTTGAAAATATTTGTTTGTGCTTTACAGGCATATATATTTACTATGTTGTCTTCGTTGTATTTTGGGGCAGCTAATGAAGAGCATCACCACGAAGAGGGACATGCTCACTAATAGTTAATGAATGTTTAATTTAATTTATATATACTCATGACAGGTTTAAATTTTATAGGAGCTGGTCTTATTGTAATTGGAGTAGCTTTAGGAATTGGTAGGATTGGTGGTTCAGCAATGGATGCTATTGCACGTCAGCCTGAAGCATCAGGAAAAATCCAAACAGCTATGCTTATTGCTGCGGCTCTTATTGAGGGTATTGGTTTCGCTGCTTTGTTTGCTGCTTAATCGTACAAAGTACAAAATCAGAGTTATAACGGTTGGTTGTAACTCTGGTTTTTAAAATGTTAAATAAACAACTAATAATACAAAGACTATGGATAAATTAATAAACGAATTTTCATTTGGATTGTTTTTTTGGATGGGAGCATTATTTCTTTTGACAATTTTCTTGTTGAAGAAGTTTGCTTGGAAACCAATTTTAGACGCTATATACAATCGTGAGGAAGGAATAAAATCAGCACTATTGGCAGCTGAAGAAGCTAAAAAAGAGATGCAAAATCTACAAGCCGATAATCAAAGATTACTTCAAGAGGCAAGAGCAGAACGCGATGCAATGCTTAAAGAGGCAAGAGAAATTAAAGAAAAAATGATTTCAGATGCTAAAGAAGAGGCTCAGCAACAAGGTCAAAAAATGATAGAACAAGCAAGAGTTATTATCCAAAATGAGAAAAACTCGGCTATGTCAGAAATAAAAAATCAAGTGTCGGCTTTGTCTTTGGAAATTGCTGAAACACTACTTAAAAATGAACTTTCCGATAAAGACAATCAAAATAAGTTGGTTGAAAAGATGTTGGACGGTGTTAAATTAAATTAATTCAGAATTTATGTCAAACAGAACAGCTATACGATACGCAAAGGCTATTTTTGATACAGCCAAAGAGGTTGGGGTTACTAAGCAAATTAATGACGATATGCACTTGGTTGTTCAAACTCTCGGTAATAGTGCCGAATTGTCTACTTTTCTTCAAAATCCAGTTTTTTCAGTAGAGGTAAAAAAGTCAGCTTTGAATGAAATATTCGGTGGTCTAAACAAAGAATCTAAATCCTTGATTCGATTGTTGGCAGAAAATAAAAGATTGGATATTTTGGGTAAGGTAGCTAAGGCTTATTCAGATTTGTATAACCAAGAAAGCGGAGTGCAAAAAATAGATGTGATTACAGCTATACCTCTTAATGCCGAATTGGAACAAAAAGTAATTGATAAGGCAAAACAATTTACCGATAAAAAGATTCTGATCGAAAATAAAGTAGATACTTCAATAATAGGAGGATTTATTTTGAAAATAGGAGATAAGCAGTATAATGCTTCTGTGGCAAATAAGTTACAAACATTAAAAAGAGAATTAATAAATTAATCTTATATATAAACACCTTAAGGGTGTAATAAATTATAATAAAAGATGGCAGAAATTAAACCAGCTGAAATTTCAGCAATTTTGAGAAAGCAGATTTCAGGATTTGAATCTGGAGCTTCTTTAGAAGAAATAGGAACAGTACTAAATGTAGGAGATGGTATTGCCAGAGTATATGGATTGTCGAACGTACAATATGGAGAATTAGTAGAGTTCGAAAATGGAATGGAAGGAATGGTGCTTAACTTGGAAGAGGACAATGTTGGGGTTGTATTATTCGGTACTTCTACAGGTATTAAAGAAGGGTCTACTGCTAAAAGAACTAAAAGAATTGCCTCGCTAAAGGTAGGAGAGCAAATGTTAGGAAGAGTAGTAAATACCTTAGGACAACCAATTGATGGTAAAGGTACTATAGGTGGAGAACTTTATGAAATGCCTCTTGAAAGAAAGGCTCCTGGGGTAATTTTCCGTCAGCCAGTAACTGAACCTTTACAAACAGGTATTAAGGCGGTAGACGCTATGATTCCTGTTGGTAGAGGTCAAAGAGAGCTTGTAATTGGTGATCGTCAGACTGGTAAAACTACAGTATGTATTGATACGATTCTGAATCAGAAAGAATTTTATGATGCTGGAAAACCAGTATTTTGTATATATGTGGCAGTAGGTCAAAAAGCATCTACTGTGGCTAATATTGCCAAAACATTAGAAGAAAAAGGAGCTTTAGCCTATACCATTATTGTTGCAGCTAACGCATCTGACCCTGCCCCAATGCAAGTATATGCTCCAATGGCAGGAGCAGCTATAGGAGAATATTTCCGTGATACAGGTCGTCCTGCATTGATAGTTTATGATGATTTGTCTAAACAAGCTGTGGCTTATAGAGAGGTGTCATTGCTTTTGAGAAGACCACCAGGTCGTGAGGCTTACCCTGGAGACGTGTTCTATCTACACTCAAGACTATTGGAAAGAGCAGCTAAAATTATAGCTGATGATAATATAGCTAAGAATATGAACGACCTTCCTGAATCACTTAAACCAATAGTAAAAGGAGGAGGTTCGCTTACGGCCTTGCCAATTATCGAAACACAAGCAGGAGACGTATCGGCATATATCCCTACTAACGTGATTTCGATTACAGACGGACAGATATTCTTGGAGTCAGACTTGTTTAACTCAGGAGTACGTCCAGCTATTAACGTAGGTATATCAGTATCGAGGGTAGGAGGAAATGCTCAGATTAAATCGATGAAAAAGGTAGCTGGTACACTTAAACTAGATCAGGCTCAATATCGTGAGTTGGAGGCGTTTGCTAAATTTGGTTCTGACCTTGATGCTGCTACAATGAACGTAATCGAAAAAGGTAAGCGTAATGTGGAGATTCTTAAACAATCGGTAAACGATCCATATACGGTTGAAAACCAGATAGCTATCATTTATGCTGGTAGTAAAAATCTACTCAGAAATGTGCCTGTAAATAAAGTAAAAGAGTTTGAAAAAGATTATATTGAATTTTTGAATGTTAAGCACAAAGAAACGCTTAACCAACTTAAAGCAGGTAAATTTACTGACGAAATTACAAGTGTATTGGAAGTAGCTGCTAAAGAAGTAGCAGAGAAATATGCGAAGTAATATTTTGGAATGAGATTTTGTAAATAGCAAGTCATATTTACTTTTTCTTACAGATTGATATAAAAATCGAAAACGGAAGGGAATTCAACATTTGTTGAAATAGAGGAGAAGAGGATAGATATTGGAATGAAATATCCTTAAGATATAAGGTTTGATTAGCTTAGGGAGGGATATTTATTCCAATCAATGTACGATTTTTAATAAAATATTTTAAGTGCCGTGAGGATAGTATTTCTTTTTTGTAAGTAAAAAAGAATAATAAAAAAATAGATAATAAAATAGAGTCATTTATTTATGGCAAATTTAAAAGAAATTCGTAATAGAATAGGTTCTGTATCATCTACCATGCAGATTACCTCTGCTATGAAAATGGTGTCAGCAGCCAAACTCAAAAAAGCCCAAGATGCCATTACTACGATGCGTCCTTATGCTGAAAAATTAACGCAGTTGTTGCAGGACTTGAGTGCGTCTATGGAGGGTGATTTGGCAGGTAAATATTCTAAACAAAGAGAAGTTCAGAATGTACTTATAGTTGTGGTTACTTCTAACAGAGGTTTGTGCGGAGCTTTTAATTCGAATGTAATAAAAGAAGTAGGTACATTGATAAATACGGAGTTTAAGGGTAAAAACGTAGAGCTTTTGACTATAGGTAAGAAAGGGAATGATATTCTTCGGAAGAATCATAATATCCTTAAGAATGAAAGTCAGGTGTTCGATAATCTTACTTATGAAAATGTATCTGCCGTAACCCAGTATATAATGGATTTGTTTGCAGAGGAAAAATATGATGTGGTAAAGGTGGTGTACAATCAGTTTAAGAATGCTGCTACTCAGATTGTAATCAAAGAGCAGCTCTTGCCTATTGTAGCTCCAACACAAACCCAGCAAGTGGCTTCGGATTATATATTCGAACCTTCAAAAGAGCAAATTATAGAAGAGTTGATTCCTCGTATGCTCAAAACACAGTTGTTTAAGGCTGTTCGAGATTCGTTTGCAGCAGAGCATGGGGCTCGTATGACAGCTATGCACAAAGCAACAGACAATGCAACTGCTCTTCGTAATCAATTGAAACTCACCTATAATAAAGCTCGACAAGCTGCTATTACTGGAGAGATTCTAGAAATTGTTGGTGGTGCAGAGGCTTTGAATAATTAGCGTATTTTATTTCATAATAATTGAATTATTTTGATTTTACTTTAGGCTGTCTCTTAATAGAGGTGGCCTATTTTTGTTTGATTTGTTGTTTGTGTGAACCAATAGATTGTATCTGTGAGAATTATACAAATATAATAGCCGTGAATGAGGATTGAATCTAAGGAGTGTAATTAAGCTACAAAAAATTGTGTAATTGATATATAAATTATTATTTTTGCACTTGTCTATAAAATATTTATGTAGAGATGAGAACAATTCAATTTAGAGAAGCTATTTGTGAGGCTATGAGTGAGGAAATGCGTAGAGACGCGTCGATATATCTGATGGGTGAAGAGGTGGCTGAATACAATGGAGCATATAAGGCTTCAAAGGGAATGTTGGACGAGTTTGGACCAGACAGAGTGATTGATACTCCTATTGCAGAGCTTGGTTTTGCTGGTATTGCAGTGGGGTCAGCTATGAATGGTAATAGACCTATAGTCGAATTCATGACTTTTAACTTCTCGCTTGTAGGGATAGATCAAATTATAAATAACGCTGCTAAAATGAGACAGATGTCGGGTGGGCAATTCAATATTCCAATTGTATTTAGAGGGCCTACAGCTTCGGCAGGACAATTGGCAGCTACACATTCACAAGCATTTGAAAACTGGTATGCCAATACTCCAGGACTAAAAGTGATTGTACCTTCAAATCCGTACGATGCCAAAGGATTGTTAAAATCAGCCATAAGAGATAATGACCCAGTTATTTTTATGGAATCAGAACAGATGTATGGCGATAAAGGCGAAGTTCCAGAAGAGGAATACTTGATTCCGATAGGAGTGGCTGATGTAAAGAGAGTAGGAACAGATGTAACTATAGTGTCATTTGGGAAAATCCTTAAAGAAGCCTATGTAGCAGCAGACAAATTAGCTCAAGAAGGTATCTCGTGCGAAATTATTGACCTAAGAACCATAAGACCTATGGATCACAATACCATATTAGAGTCGGTAAAGAAAACTAACAGATTAGTAGTGCTTGAGGAGGCTTGGCCATTCGGAAGTATCTCTTCTGAAATTACTTACATAGTACAAGAACGTGCTTTTGATTATCTGGACGCACCTATTCAACGCATTACAACTGCCGATACACCCGCTCCATATTCTCCAGCTTTACTTAAAGAATGGTTGCCAAATGCAGACGATGTTATAAAGGCAGTAAAAAAAGTAATGTATAAATAGTGGATTTATTTAACCGTAAATAAAACAAGATATACTTCAATATATCTTGTTTTTTTTTAATTATTTCTGTGATTATGAACATAATCCCTCCATATTTACAGCAAGGCGATACCGTAGCAATATTATGTACTGCTCGTAAAATTTCAAAAAATGAAATTGAAAAAGCCTGTAAATTGTTACACGCTTGGGGACTTCAAGTAAAGTTAGGAAACACCATAGGGAAGGAGTACCATCAATTTGGAGGGACAGATGAACAACGAGCCAATGATTTTCAACAGATGCTCAATGATAAAGATGTGAAGGCGATATGGTGTGCCAGAGGAGGGTATGGGACGGTGAGGATAATTGAAAAGATAGATTTTTCCAAGATACTTCAAAATCCCAAATGGATTATCGGTTTTAGTGATGTTACGGTATTGCATAGCCATCTGCACAATCTGGGCGTGGCTTCCATACACGGAATAATGCCTATCAATGTTGGTACGGCTACTCAAATGGCTGAGCAATCATTGTACAAAACCTTGTTTGGTCAAAAAAATATCTATGAAATCCCTTCATCTAAAAATAATCAATTAGGTAAGGCTACGGGAGTGCTTGTCGGAGGGAATTTATCGATTTTGTACAGTTTGTTAGGGTCTGCATCAGCTATTGATACGGACGGAAAGATATTGTTCTTTGAGGATTTAGACGAATATTTGTATCATATAGACAGGATGTTAATGAATCTTCAGCGAAATGATTATTTTAAAAATATCAAAGCAATAATTGTTGGGGGAATGACCTTGATGCACGACAATGCTATTGCTTTTGGAATCAGTATTCCAGAGATGTTGCTCGATAAGATTTGCGAGATGAACATTCCCGTTTGTTTCGATTTTCCAGCAGGGCATATTGACGATAATAGAACTTTGTTGCTGGGTGCTACAGTAGAATTGGAAATATTAGAGGAACGAGTAACTTTAAAATATGTTTAACAGGTTATGGCACAGCATAATGACTTAGGAAATATAGGAGAACAAAAAGCCAAAGAATATCTCGTAGAAAAAGAATATGATATTTTAGAGACAAACTGGCGGTATCGAAAAGCAGAGATTGATATCATAGCACAGAAAGGAAACAAGATAATTGCCGTAGAAGTCAAAACCAGAAGTTCCTTAGAATTTGGTAATCCTCAAGAGTTTATTAATCAGAAAAAGATAAAACTATTGGTGGAGGCGTTGGATAATTATATCGTATCCAAAGATATTGATTTAGATGCCAGATTTGATATTGTTTCAGTTTATTTTGATGGCAAAAACTATAATGTTGATCATATAGAAGATGCCTTTTTGTTTTTTTAAAAAGATGATGAAGTTTACTTTTTCCAAAAAAGATAAAATCAAGAGCAGAACTCAAATCCAAACGCTTTTTGCTCAAGGAAAATCAATGAATAATAAGCCTTTGAGAGCAGTGTATTATTCGAATCCGTCGTTGGGAAATGACCTCAAGATAGGTGTTTCAGTGTCTAAAAAATATTTCAAAAAAGCTGTAGATAGAAATTATATAAAACGTTTGCTTCGAGAGGCTTATCGCAAGAATCAATACCAAATTAAGGAGGCTCATTCAAAGCCGAATTTGATTATGTTTTTGTATCAATCACACAAGATACCATCCTATGCTGATTTGGAAGCCAAGATGATAGATTTGTTAGAAAAACTCGTTCAAGATTCAAAAATCTAAAACTAAAAGGTTAAAATAAATAGACTAATGAGCTAGAATATTGCTCTAAAATGATATTTTTATTATATTTGCAACTTAATTTTTAAACAACATATTTTTATAAAGATGAATGTTACAAAACATCAAACAGACAATTTAAACGCTACTTTGACCATAGATGTGGCAAAGGCGGACTATTCAGATAGAGTACAAAAAATATTGACCGATTACCGTAAAACGGCTACTGTTCCAGGATTCAGAAAAGGTCAAGTGCCAATGAAATTGGTTGAAAAACAGTATGGTAAAGCGGTGCTTTTAGACGAATTGAATAAAATAGTTCAAGAGTCGTTGGGCAAATACATCAATGATGAAAAGTTGAATATATTAGGAAATCCAATTCCAGTGGTTGAGGAAGAAGTAAATTTTGATAACGAAGATTTTTCGTTCAAATTTGAAATTGGTCTTGCTCCTGAGTTTGATGTGGATTTTAATGTAGCGAAGGTAGATCGTTATAAGGTGTCGGCCGATAAAAAAATGATAGACGAACAAGTACAACGCATTCAAAGACAGTTTGGTAAATTGTTCAATCAAGAGCAGGTAGAGGAAAATAGCGAAATCAGAGGTGTGTTTGTAAATCAGGCTGAAAATATTAACCAAAACGCTACATTTAATGTAGAGGTAATCAATGACAAAAAAATCCAAAAGAAACTAATTGGTAAAAAGGTAGGAGATGTAGTGTCGTTACCTACAAAGGGCATGTTTGCAGATGAGCATGATTTGATGAATTATTTGGGTGTACCACATGACAAAGTACATGGTTTGGATATTGAAGTAGAGCTTACAATCAATCAAATCAATGGGTACGAATTGGCAGAGGTTAATCAAGAACTTTTGGACAGAATATTTGGAGAAGGTCAGGTGAAATCTGAAGATGAATTGAGAGATAAAATAAAATCAGAGTCAGAAACATATCTTCAAGGTCAGGCTGATCAAAAGTTTTTTGAAGATACAATCAAAGAATTGGTTGAAAATACAAAGTTTGACCTACCAGCTGCTTTTCTGAAAAAATGGTTGAAACATACTGTAGAAAAACCATTAACGGAACAAGAAATTGAAAAAGAGTATACAAACTCTGAAAAAATGTTGCGTTATCAGTTGATTGAGTCTAAAATAATTGTAGATAATAATTTACAAAATTCACTAGATGAAATCAAAGCCAAAACGAGTGAAATCATTCGAAGCCAAATGGCTCAGTTTGGTCAATTAGACCCATCAGTTCAAGATGTTGAAAATATTGTAAATAGAGTACTTTCAAATCAGGACGAAGTGCGTAGAGTGTCAGAGCAAGTGATGAACGCAAAACTTATCAAATTGTTCGAGGAAAAACTTCAAGCACCTGTAAAAGAGGTAAATTACCCTGATTTTGTAAAGGCTATTTACGGAGATAAATAATTGAAAGATGAATTACGGTAAAGAGTTTAAAAAATACGCTATAAAACACAGAGGAGTAAACAGCTTGTATTACGATAAGATTGTAGCAAGTATGACTCCGTATATAGTGGAAGAAAGACAACTAAATGTAGCTCAAATGGACGTTTTCTCGAGGTTGATGATGGACAGAATTATCTTTTTGGGTACAGATGTTCACGACCACATGGCCAACATTATTCAAGCTCAATTGTTGTTTTTGGAAAGTGTAGATAAGAATAAAGATATACAAATTTATATCAATTCGCCAGGTGGAAGCGTTTATGCAGGGTTGGGTATTTATGATACCATGCAGTTTATAAAACCAGATGTGGCTACAATCTGTACAGGTATGGCAGCATCTATGGGAGCAGTACTTTTGTGTGCTGGTGCTAAAGGTAAACGCTCAGGATTGCCACACTCAAGGGTAATGATTCATCAACCCTCGGGAGGAAGCAGAGGTGTGGCTACTGATATGGAAATTACCCTAAAGGAAATGTTGAAGCTGAAAGAGGAGTTGTATCAGATTATTTCGAAACATTCAGGGCAGTCTTACGACAAAGTGTACCAAGATTCAGAACGCGATTATTGGATGAGAGCCAGTGAGGCTAAGGAATATGGAATGATTGACGAAATATTAGTTCGAGAATAATATTTATGGCAAAAAACGAAGTTTCATGTTCTTTCTGTGGAAGGAAAAAATCCAATACAGAAATTCTGATAGCAGGATACGATGCTCATATTTGTGATAATTGTATAGAACAGGCTTATGGTATTGTAATGGAAGAACTTGAAGTCTCGAAAGAGGCTTCTTCAGTTCGAGATATTGAGTTAAAGAAACCGTTAGAAATAAAGGCTTTTTTGGATCAATATGTAATAGGACAAGACCAAACTAAAAAAGTATTGTCTGTGGCGGTATATAATCATTACAAAAGGCTTCAGCAAGATTTAGACCCAAATACTGTCGAGATAGAAAAGAGTAATATCATCATAGTAGGCTCGACAGGTACAGGTAAAACATTGGTTGCCAAAACTATAGCTAAGATGTTGGAAGTTCCAATTGCCATAGTTGATGCTACAGTACTTACTCAGGCAGGTTATGTAGGTGAAGATGTTGAGAGTATATTGACTCGTTTGTTACAAGCGGCAGATTATGATTTGGAAAAGGCCGAGAAGGGAATTGTGTTTATAGATGAGATTGACAAGATAGCTCGTAAAGGCGATAATCCATCTATAACACGTGATGTGTCTGGCGAAGGAGTGCAACAGGCACTGCTCAAATTATTAGAAGGTACTGTAGTGAATGTTCCTCCTAAGGGTGGACGTAAGCACCCAGAACAAAAATTTATAGAGGTAAATACCGAGAATATCCTCTTTATAGCTGGAGGGGCTTTTGACGGAATTGAACGTATTATTAGTAAAAGGCTCAATCATCAGTCTGTTGGGTATAAAAATGAAAGAAAAGAAAATATAGATACCGACAATCTGTTGCAATACGTGATTCCGCAGGATCTTAAAAGTTTTGGGCTTATTCCCGAAATTATAGGACGTATGCCTGTGCTTAGTTATATGAATCCTTTGGACAAACAGACCTTGAGAGCAATACTTACCGAACCCAAAAATGCCTTGGTTAAACAGTATCAGAAATTGTTTCAAATGGATGGTATTGAGCTAAACATAACAGATGATGCTCTGGATTATATTGTTGAAAAAGCACTAGAATACGATTTGGGTGCTAGAGGGTTACGTTCGTTATGTGAAGCAATATTAACAGATGCTATGTATGAAATGCCTAGCTCTAGAAAAAAAAGCCTCAAGGTGGATAAATGTTACGTGGAGGAGGCTCTGAACAAAAATATGTTTATGATTCAGGTCAATAGATAATAGATAACAACTTTAGCCCTTAAAAGGCTAAGGTTGTTTTTTAATGAATTAAAATGTAGTGCGTTGAATAGTCTTTTGTCAATAATGTTTTTGTTTTTGTCTTTTTGTGTTGTAGCACAAACAGGCAAAGAAGCCATTATTTCAGAAAGTACTATTCGTATGCAAGATTCTACCAGTAATACCAAACCCTCAAAAGCTCCTATCAATTGGTACAAAAGCATTACTTACACCAAAGATACCGTTGTTGTAGATACTTCGCTTGTAATTAAGAATGATTATCGTCTGAACTATTATCGTAAGGATTTGTTTGGGCTTTTGCCTTTGGCTAATGAAGGGCAAACCTACAATGTGCTTGATTTTGCTAAACAACGAAATTATATTTTGCCTCAAATGGGGTTCAGTGCCAAACATTATGCTTATTTGGAGTACGATAATGTCAATTATTATAGAGTGCCAACGGCAATGTCAGAATTGATGTATCGTTCGGTAATGGAACAAGGGCAGGTACTCGATGCCTTCATCACATTCAATACTTCCGAAAGGATTAATATATCAGTAGGTTATAAAGGGATACGTTCGTTGGGTAAATATATCAATGCACTGACTACCAATGGCGTTCTTCAATTATCGGCTAGTTATAACAGCAGTAAAACTCGTTATTATGGGAATTATCATTTCACGTCTCAAGATTTTACCAATCACGAAAATGGTGGAATTACTTCCATAGAAAATTTTGAAAGTGGACAACAACCTTATATTGAGAGAGCCAGACTTGATGTTCGATTTAAAGATGCAAAATCCTTACTTAAAGGGTCGCGTTATTTTGCCAATCATTATTTTAGAATTAATAAAAATGATACGGAAAATAATATCAAGTTGCATCATCAATTTTATTACGAAAATAAAAAATTTAATTTTACACAGAACACAGTAAGTGATTGGCTTGGGCCTTCGTATGTGTCGAGTGAAGTGAACGATATGACGCGTTATAACCAAATGTATAACGCTATAGGAGTGCTTTATAACCAAAAAACTATTGGGGATTTGTCGGTAAATATCGAAAATCTGAATTATAATTACTATTATAAAAGGGTAACTATCAATCTTGATAATATAGTCATTCCGAACCAACTCAATGATAATATCACTTACGTAACAGGTAAATACCAACTTAATAAAAACAATTGGAAAGCCTATTTTAAGTATTCAAAGGCTTTGGACAGCTCACATCTATCGAATCTGGAAGCAGAGGCTACCTATCAATTTTCGGGCAAAGAGTTTGTAGAGGTCTACTATCAAAATGCAAATAAAATACCAGACCTCAATTTTAACCTTTATCAAAGTGATTATGTAAATTACAATTGGTACAACGATTTTAATAATCAAAAGATAAATAACTTAAAAGTCCAATCTCAACTTAGTTGGATAGGGGCAGAATTACAGCTTTCAAACATTAGGGATTATCTCTATTTTGAGCAGGTGGATTCACCAACGGACAAAATTTTTGTTGCTCCAAAACAGTATCAGCAGACTATAAATTATCTTGGAATATCAGTAAACAAGGAGTTTAAGTTCGGAAAATTTGCTCTGGATAATACCATAAAATATCAAAAAGTATCACAAGACCAACTGGTGTTGAATCTGCCTCAATTTATAACCCGAAACACATTGTATTATTCGGATTATCTTTTCAAAAAAGCCATGTTTATTCAGACGGGTTTCACGCTAAATTATTTTACAGACTATTATGCCAATGAATACAATGGGGTTATAGGAGAATTTTACGTACAACGAGATAGAAAAATAGGGAATTTTCCTGTAATTGATTTTTTTATAAATGCCAAGGTGTCTACCGCTCAAATTTTCTTAAAGGTGGAACATCTCAATTCCAGATTTACAGGATATAATTATTACGCTACGCCTAACAATCCTTATCGCGATTTGATGATTCGTTTTGGTATCGTGTGGCGATTCTTTTCTTAAAAATAAAAATATGAAACAAAAAAATCTTATAGTGGCTTCGACTTCAACAGTGTACAATCAAGGATATTTGGAGTATCTTTTGCCAGAGTTAGAAGAACATTTCAAAGGTGTAGAGGAAATTCTATTTATTCCTTACGCAAGACCAGGAGGAATAACCCATCAAGAATATACCGATAAAGTAGCAGGAGCTTTCGTGAAAATTAATAAAAAAATAGTAGGTTTGCATTCGTTTGAAAATCCAGTAGAAGCCATCAGACAAGCAAAGGGTATTTTTACAGGGGGAGGAAATACATTTGTATTGGTAGATATGCTCTACAGGACAGAGGTTATTTACGAATTGGAAAAGGTATTAAGACAAGGAGTGCCTTATTTGGGAACAAGTGCAGGAAGTAATATTACTGGGCTTACCATTCAGACCACTAACGATATGCCTATAGTGTATCCGCCAAGTTTCAAAACTATGGGATTAGTACCTTTTAATATTAATCCGCATTATTTAGACCCTGATGCGAACTCAACCCACATGGGCGAAACCAGAGAAACGCGTATTGGTGAATTTCACAAAATAAACAATCAGCCTGTTCTGGGGCTTAGAGAGGGGAGTTGGCTTGATGTAAAAGGGGATAAAATAATTTTGAAAGGTTCGCTTACAGCCCGTTGGTTTACAACAGGAAATGAACCTATAGAATTGGAAAGTGGTACAGACCTTAATAAATTGTTGTAAAGAATGGTGTTATGAGGTTCTTGAAAATCGTTTTTGTATTATCACTGTTGTTTTTTTTGGGGTGTGCCAAAAGGGGTCGTGTATCTGGAGGAGCAAAAGATATTACACCGCCAGTAGTGGTTAATACAGCACCACACCATCATTCGGTAAACTTTTCTGGAAATCAGATTGAAATTACTTTTGATGAATTTGTCAAGTTAAAAAATGCCAACAAAAATGTTTCGGTATCGCCACCTCTTGAAAAACGGTTGCAAATTACTCCAACGGCAGTAACCAAAAAGATAAAACTCACATTTCAAGAAGAACTTAAACCCAATACAACCTATACCATAAATTTTGGAGAAAGTATTCAGGATAATAACGAGGGTAATATCTTAAGAGATTATAGTTATGTGTTTTCTACAGGAAGTTATTTGGATTCGTTGCGTATAAGTGGGAGTATAACAGATGCTTTTCAGAAAGAAATTGGTGAAGAAACCAAAATTTTACTCTACGAGTTTAACGAGCAATATACCGATTCGGTTCCCTATTTGCAACTGCCCACATACATTAGCTATTTGTCTAAAGACGCAACTACTTTTCAGATGAATAATCTTAAAGAAGGAAAGTATCGACTATTGGCTATAACTGATAAAAACGGCAATAGAAAATACGACCCTAAACAAGATAAAATAGGTTTTGTAGAGGAAATTATAAATCTGCCTACATACGGTGATTTTCAGTTGAGACTTTTTAAAGAACAACTCAATTTTAAACCGATAAGAGCTTTTCAAGAAAATAAAAATAAAATTATATTGGCCTACGAGGGCGTTATAAATGATGTTGATGTGCAGCTGTTAGCCAATGGAAGCGTAATTCCGACCAAGCAAACAAAAATAAAAAATAAAGATTCGTTGGCAATTTGGTTTAATCCAATTCTAACCGATTCGCTTGTACTTCAAGTGAAAGGAGGTACTGTGGAAAAATCATTTACATTGAAATCTAAAGATTTTAAAAACGATACATTACAACTCAAGTTTGAGTCCAAAAATACCATTGGCTTTAGTGAAAACCTAAAAGTATTGATCAATACGCCCATTGAACAAATAAACCAAACCAAGATTAATATTTTCGATAAAGATTCTTTAAAAGTTGCCTTTACGATAGAAAATAAACAGGAACACGAGTTTGAATTGGCTTTTGAAAAACAAGAAAAGCACAAGTACACAATAGAAGTGTTGCCAGGTGCGGTGGTTGATTATTTTGGCAAAACCAACGATACAGTTGTGATGAATACCACAACCCGAAATTTTTCGGATTATGGCAACCTGAAAATAATTCTCGAAAATATAGAACAATATCCTATTATTGTTGAGTTGTTAGACCAAAAGAACAATGTGTATAGACAACAATATCATACCGAACACCAAACGGAGTTAGATTTTGTATACATTAATCCTGGCATATATAGTTTGCGAATTATTTATGATGTTAATGGTAATAAGCAATGGGATACAGGTAATTTTATGCTGAAACAACAACCCGAAAAGCTACTGTATTATCCCAAAAATATAGATGTAAGAGCCAACTGGGATGTAAATGAACGATTTAGGATAGTAACAGATAAAAATTAAAAAGTAGTTATTTTTATCAAAACAAATTAGTATATTTGCTACCAAAATAAAATATTTATGGCGTTTTCAGAATTATTTGATACAGGGTTTAAGTCTAGAAATAAGGGGCATTTTGCGGCTATAGTTCGCGTGGCATTGTCCGATGGAAAAATTTCAGACAAAGAAAGATTGTTTTTGGATAAATTGGCTCAGCGTCTTGAGATTAGTGAGCTAGAGTATGAAGAAATTTTAAAAAATCCGAGTAATTACCCCGTAAATCCTCCGTATTTACACATAAATCGTATTGAGCGTTTGTATGATTTGGGTAGAATGGTAAGGCTGGATAATGATTTGGGCGAAAAACAACCAGAGGTGCTTACTCGTTTTGCGGTGGCATTAGGGTTTACGCCTTCAAATGTGGTTTATATAGTGGACAAGGCTCTTAAACTGATAGATGGCGGTGTTGATTTGGACACCTTTATCTATGAAATGCAAAATATGAATAGATAGAAACCATCTTTGGATTAGGTGTTTTTTGTTTAAGGTAAATAATAATAGTAAAATAAACATATTTAATTATGAATTTTTTTAAAATATTGATTTTCTGCTTTGTGTTAGGAATCGGCTCTCAGTTACAAGCACAAGAAGAAATAAGTACAGCTTTACAGTCGGAAGTAGCCAATACTAAAGTGTCTGGAACATTAGATGCTCAGTTTGATGCAGTGTATAAAAAATCATCATCGTATCAGAATTATAAAGTAGTATCAATTGCAAACTTTCATCAATTAAAGAAAAATAGTATAGATTCATTGAGGTATTATACCAATCAATTGGCAACTACCAAAACGACTATAGCCAATCAAGAGGTAGAAATCAAAGGGCTTAAAGAAAAATTGGAAGTATCGAATCAAGAGGTACTTAATTTGAACAATACCAAAAATTCGGTGTCTTTTTTGGGAATGGATATCGAAAAAGAATTGTACAACATGATGATGTTTTCGGTAATCGGATTTTTGACCTTGTTGCTAGGTTTGTTTGTTTTAAAGTTCCGATCGGCAAAGTCAGAGGCACGTACAGCAGTTGATAACTTGAGCAAGTTGGAAGATGAATACGTAGAATATAAGCGTAAAGCAATGGAAAAAGAACAACAATTAGGACGAAAATTGTTAGATGCGGAGAACAAAAATAAGAAGAAGGATTAAATTTCGAAAAGTTATCTGATTAATTGCCAAGCAAAATTTCTAATTTATTTTAAAATTTTGTTTGGCAATTTTATTTGATGTATTTTCAAACAAAAATAATTATCTTTGTAGATTAGTATAAATCTAGTCCAAATGGAGAAAGTGATAGAAGAAAACAAACAAGGCACGAGTCTTGTATGGAAGCAAAATGCAGATAATACAAAAAAATTATTTATAGAAAGTTATGGCTGTCAGATGAACTTTTCTGATAGTGAGGTGGTGGCATCTATATTGGCAGATCAAGGCTATAATACAACTCAGAATATAGAAGAGGCTGATTTGGTGTTGGTTAATACGTGTTCGATTAGAGATAAGGCAGAACAAACCATTCGCAAACGCCTTGAGCAATACAACGCTATCAAGAAGATTAATCCGTCAATGAAAGTAGGGGTGTTGGGCTGTATGGCCGAACGATTGAAAAGTAAATTTCTCGAAGAAGAGAAAATAGTTGATATGGTTGTCGGACCAGATGCGTATAAAGATATTCCTAATTTGCTCGGAGAGATAGAGTCTGGAAGAGATGCAATAAATGTGATTTTGTCTAAAGACGAAACCTATGGAGATATTTCGCCAGTACGCCTCAATAGTAACGGAGTTACGGCATTTGTAACCATTACAAGAGGTTGTGATAATATGTGTACATTCTGTGTAGTGCCGTTTACAAGAGGTAGAGAGCGTAGTAGAGACCCTCAGAGCATTATCCAAGAAATTGAAGATTTGCAAAATAAAGGCTTTAAAGAGGTTACCCTATTGGGGCAAAACGTAGATAGCTACCTTTGGTATGGAGGTGGTCTGAAAAAGGATTTTGAAAAAGCTACTCCTATGCAGAAAGCTACAGCCGTAGATTTTGCACAATTGTTGGAAGCTTGTGCGGTGCGTTTCCCTAAAATGAGATTCAGATTTTCAACATCGAATCCGCAAGATATGCACACGGAGGTACTTCATGTTATAGCCAAATATGACAATGTGTGCAAATACATTCATCTTCCAGTGCAAAGCGGAAGTACGCGTATTCTTAAAGAAATGAATAGACAACATACTCGAGAAGAGTATTTAGAACTTGTAGATAGAATTAGGGCTATAATTCCAGATTGTAGTATATCTCAAGATATTATTACAGGATTTCCGACCGAAACAGAACAAGACCATCAAGATACACTTTCGTTAATGGAATATACGCAATATGATTTTGGTTATATGTTTGCCTATTCAGAACGACCAGGTACACTTGCTGCCAGAAAAATGAAAGACGATGTGCCTGACGAGGTAAAAAAACGTAGACTACAGGAGGTGATTGATTTACAGCAGAAAATAGCTTTGGAACGTACCAAAAGATTTGTTGGGACAACTGTAGAGGTGCTTATCGAAAAAGATTCTAAACGTTCCGATAAACATTGGTCGGGGCGTAATTCCCAAAATACCACAGTGGTTTTCCCAAAAGATAATTATAAAATAGGCGATTTTGTATTGGTTAATATAACGGATTGTACTTCAACTACTTTGATAGGAAATGCGGTTGGATATAGTCCGATGCAGGTCAATTAATATTTTGAATATTCATAAATGGAGAATGTACAAACTATAAAGCAACGTTTTGAGATTATAGGTAATGATCCAAAACTGAATAGGGCTATCGAAAAGGCGATTCGAGTAGCTCCGACCAATATTTCGGTGTTGGTAATAGGAGAGAGCGGAGTAGGGAAGGAAAGTATTCCGAGGATTATTCATTCCTTGTCGTCAAGAAAGCACAACAAATACATTGCTGTTAATTGTGGGGCTATACCTGAGGGTACTATTGATAGTGAACTTTTCGGACATGAAAAAGGAGCCTTTACAGGAGCAACCGCTACACGTGAGGGATACTTTGAGGTGGCAAATGGTGGTACAATCTTTTTAGACGAGGTGGGCGAATTGCCTTTGGCAACTCAAGTACGATTGCTTAGAGTTCTTGAAAATGGAGAATTTATGAAAGTAGGTTCGTCAAAGGTGCAACAAACCAATGTAAGGGTTGTGGCAGCTACAAATGTTAAAATGCAAGAAGCTATAAAAAACGGCAAATTTCGCGAAGACCTATACTACCGACTTAATACAGCCGAAATTCAGTTGCCCCCACTTCGAGAACGCAAAGAAGATATTCATTTGCTTTTCCGCAAATTTGCAGCAGATTTTGCCCATAAATACAAGATGCCCACCATCAAACTTGATCCTGATGCAGTAGAATTAATTGAAAAATACAGATGGAGCGGTAATATTCGTCAGCTCCGAAATGTGGCAGAGCAAGTGTCTGTTTTAGAAACAGATAGAGATATATCTGCTCAAGTGATGGCTTCATATCTGCCTTCAGATATTTCGTATCTGCCTACGGTGGTAAACAAAACCAATTCCGAAACTGATTTTTCAACCGAAAGAGAAATCATGTATAAGATATTGTTTGATATGAAAAACGATTTGAATGATTTAAAGAAGCTCACACTCGAACTGATGCAGCATTCAGGGGCTAAGGTACAGCAAGAAAATCAAGGGCTTATCAAACGCATTTATGGGAAATCCGAATATGAAGAGGTGTTTTTGGATTCGGGTTCACATCAAACTATTCCGTTAGAAACCATTCCTGCCGATGATTATTTGGTGGCAGAAACCGTAGAAGACTCAGACCAACAATTAAGTCTGGAGGCAAAGGAAATAGAATTGATAAAAAAGGCTTTAGAAAAAAACAAAGGCAAACGTAAAACAGCCGCCCAAGAATTAGGAATTTCGGAACGTACCTTGTATCGTAAAATAAAACAATTCGACCTAGAATAATATGAAGAAGATAATAAATTTGATTGTTGCTGTATTACTGATTCAAATCATAACAGGTTGTGGGGTGTATAATTTTACAGGAACTGGAAAAATAGATGCCGATAGTTTTCAGGTGAGTTATTTTCAGAATATAGCAGAAATTATAGAGCCTGGTATTGAGCGTACTTTTACCATAGCTTTGCAGGATATAATTCAGAATCAGACGAGTTTGACCCTGACAGATTCCAATCCTGATTTGCTTTACGAGGGTGAAATTGTAGATTACAGAGTAGCTCCGATGACAGCCACTGCCGATCAAAATGCCGCTCAAAATCGATTGACTATTACGGTGTTAGTGCGTTTTACGAATTTTAAAGATGAAAAATTAAGTTTTGAAAAAAGATTTTCTCATTATTACGATTATGCAGGGCAAGAGCTTTTGGTAGGCTCACAGCTTACACAGGCTTTAGAGGCAATTTACGAACGTATCACGCAAGACATTTTTAATGCTTCGTTAGCGAATTGGTAAAATTAAAAGAGGAATTAAAACAAAAAATTATGACAGCAATAGAGTTCGCTTATTTGTTAAATAATCCAGAATCAATAACCCCAAAACAAGCTCAAGAGATAGAAAAATTACGAGGCAAATATCCTTTTTTACAATGTGCTGCGTCTTTAAATCTTAAAGAGTTATACAAAAAAAATAGTTTTGGATATAATAACGAATTAAAAAAAGTAGCTGCTCTTACTGCCGACAGAACCATATTATTCGACTTTATTACCTCAGATATGTTCTTGGCAAAGATAATGCCTAGTGAGGATAAAAAGAATAAAGCCTTTGAATTGTTTAAAGAAGATATTGATACTGTCAAACAATATGCAACCTCTCAAGAAGAGGAATCTATTCCGACAGAAGATATTGGTAAAATAACTGATAATGAGCAAAAAACAATAGAATCGGAGGTTGAAAATGTAGAAACAGACACAACAAAAGATGATATTACTTTGAGCAAAATACCGTCGGAGGAAGTATTAATAGCTGTTTTTGAAAATAGGGAATCTCTTGTACATGATAGCCAAACAGAACCAATAAGACAAGGTATAGAAGAGAAAGATGATATTTTAGCTCAACAAGACACAATCAGTAAACAATCAGACACCCAGAAAGAGGCGTTTGTAGAAAAACAAGAAGTTTTAGACGAAGTTACGCTAGACAAAGATGAGGCAGAATCAAACCCATACGCAACTGACAAAGTAAATTTGATAGATTCTACTACTGATGAAGAACAGTTGTATAGTATTGATAGTCAAGAATATGAGTTGGAGTTGCTAGTGCCGTTTTCAGAGGTAGATAGCACAATCAATCAAGAAACTATAAATGAAGAAATTACAAATTTAGATGACAGAGTCGGTCAGATTAATATAGAAAACCAATATCAAGATTCTCAATCAGAATCTCTCACAGAGGAGAACTTGACAGAATTGTATCATGATTTTTTGACCCCAGAGCATTCTCAAAGCGATGTTGAAGAGGTTGCTCAGAATCAATTCGTTGATGATACCATTGATTTGAATAAAAGTTATTCTGAATTGTTGCTAGAGGTTTTGTCCGAAGAAGATTATCAAGATGAGGCTACTGTGCAATCAGAATATTATTTGGACAAATCGTCAATGGATACAGAACAAATCTTTGAAAATCAGGACGAAGACTATTCTTATCTGTATCCAGATATAAGTCAGCATTTAAGCAATCAAGAAGAAATTTCACCTGAGATAACGATAGAAATCAGTGATGTTCAAGAAAACTCAATAATTATTGATGAAGATTTGGACGAGTCGGCTCAAGATGTGTTACCTGATAATACAGATATAGTTGATGAGATAGATGAGTATTATGTTTCGGGAGAAGAGGATAATTTGGAAGAAGAAATTATTGCTTCCAATTATAAAAATGAAGATGTAGCCCAAGATGTAGCCCTAATTGAAGAACAGCTCGAAATAGGGACGCCGCTTACATTTGCCAAACAGGATATGATGTCGTTTGGTGAATGGCTTCAAGCCACTCGAATTAAACCTATTGAAAGAACAGTAGACCACAATTTTTTGAGTGATGTTCAGACAAATGAATTTGTAAGTAGTACTACAGAAAATTTATATTCTGAGGAGCAGAAATATACAGATTTTCAAAAAAATGATTCCAAGGAGGAAATTGTTGATGATAAAGTAGAGGATAAGCAGGAGGTCTATAAAGAAGTTTCTCAAGAAGAGAAAGAAAATGAAATTTTGAGAGAAAAACTCAAAAAAATAGCCATTATAGACCGTTTTATAGAAGAAAATCCGAAGATTGTAGCGGACAAAAACGCTCCATTAGCCCCTCCTATAGAAGAGCCAAAGTACGATCAGGCTACATTAATGACAGAAACTCTTGCCAGAGTATACCTTGAACAAAAAAAGTATCAAAAAGCAATTGATGCTTATGAAATATTGATTTTGAAATATCCAGAAAAAAGTATTACATTTGCAGACAGAATAAAAAATATTAAAAAATTACAACAAAATAATAAATAAAAAATGAGCTTTACTTTATTTTTAGTTTTAATAACTATCGTTTGTTTCCTATTAGTAGTAGTAATTATGGTGCAAAATCCCAAAGGAGGAGGACTTTCGTCTACTTTTGGAGGGGGAGCTTCAATGGGAGGTGGTGTACAACGCACCACGGATTTTTTGGACAAAAGTACTTGGGTGTTAGGGATAATATTGATGATTTTGGTATTGCTCTCAGGTATGGCGTTTACAGGTAGTGGTGTTGAATCCAAATTATATGATGAGTCTGTTGCTCCATCGCAAAATCTAACCACTCCTGCAGTTACACCAGAATCTTCGAATACACCAGCAAAAGAAACTCCTCAAAATTAGTATTGAGTTGCAGTTTTATGATACAAAGAACAATTTTTTTCATTATAAAAGGGTTTTAAAATTAGTTGTAATGTCAGTATTTACTTAAATACTGACATTTTTTTATGTAAAAATGTCAGTATTTTCGATTGGCATATTTATTGACAATTCAGTTGTAGTTAAACATTAAATAAATAAAATGACACTACAAATTAAACCATTGGCTGATAGAGTTCTTATTGAACCAACGCCGGCAGAAACGCAAACAACATCAGGTATATTTATTCCAGATACAGTTAAAGAAAAACCTCAAAGAGGAATGGTGGTAGCTGTAGGCTCTGGTAAAAAGGATCAACCATTAACGTTAAAAGTAGGAGATACTGTACTTTATGGCAAATATGCAGGTACAGAACTCAAATTTGAAGGAAAAGAATACCTTATAATGCGAGAAGATGACGTACTTTGTGTACTGTAATAATTGAAATAATTAGATAAGATTAAAATAAAAATAAAAATGGCAAAAGATATAAAATTTGATATTGAGGCTCGTGATGGTCTTAAAAGAGGTGTTGATGCTTTGGCTAATGCCGTGAAAGTAACCCTAGGGCCTAAAGGAAGAAATGTGATCATTAGTAAATCGTTCGGAGGACCTACCGTAACTAAAGATGGTGTATCGGTAGCAAAAGAAGTAGAGTTGCAAGATTCTCTTGAAAATATGGGGGCTCAGATGGTTAAAGAAGTGGCTTCTAAAACCAATGACCTAGCAGGAGACGGAACTACAACGGCTACTGTTTTGGCTCAAGCTATAGTAAAAGAAGGGCTTAAAAACGTGGCAGCAGGGGCAAATCCGATGGATTTAAAAAGAGGTATCGATAAGGCGGTAGATGCTATAGTGGCTGATCTTGCCAAACAATCAAAAGAAGTAGGTTCTACTACAGATAAAATCAAACAAGTAGCGTCAATATCAGCTAACAATGATGAGGTAATAGGTGAACTTATTGCTGAGGCATTCGGAAAAGTAGGCAAAGAAGGTGTAATCACTGTTGAAGAAGCCAAAGGAACTGATACTTATGTGGATATAGTAGAAGGTATGCAGTTCGATAGAGGGTATCTATCTCCGTATTTTGTTACTAACCCAGAAAAAATGGAAACAGAGTTAGAAAATCCATATATATTGTTATACGACAAAAAAATATCTTCACTAAAAGAGCTATTGCCTGTGTTAGAGCCAGTTGCTCAGTCAGGAAAACCTCTATTGATTATAGCTGAAGATGTAGACGGCGAGGCTCTTTCTACATTGGTGGTTAATAAATTAAGAGGGGCTTTGAAAATAGCTGCGGTTAAAGCTCCAGGTTTTGGAGATAGACGCAAGGCAATGTTAGAGGATATTGCAATCCTTACTGGCGGTACTGTTATAGCGGAAGAAAGTGGTTATACGCTCGAAAATGCTCAATTGACTCATTTGGGTACTGCAGAAAGAGTTACTATTGACAAAGACAATACGACAATTGTAAATGGAGCTGGTAATTCAGACCTTATCAAAAATAGAGTAAATCAAATTAAAGCTCAGATTACTACAACTACTTCTGATTATGACAAGGAAAAACTTCAAGAAAGATTAGCTAAGTTGGCAGGAGGAGTGGCGGTACTTTATGTAGGTGCAGCTACAGAGGTAGAAATGAAAGAGAAAAAGGATCGTGTAGACGATGCTTTACATGCTACTCGTGCAGCCGTAGAAGAAGGTATCGTAGCAGGAGGTGGTGTAGCACTTTTAAGAGCTAGAAAAGCTCTTGAAAAGGTCAAAACCTCGAATCCTGACCAAGTAACAGGAGTGCAGATTATAGCAAGAGCTATTGAAGCTCCTCTCAGAACCATAGTCGAAAATGCAGGATTAGAAGGTTCGGTAGTAGTGGCAAAGGTGGTTGAGGGTAAAGAAGATTTCGGATATGATGCCAAAACAGATCAATATGTAGATATGTTCAAAGCAGGTATCATCGACCCTAAAAAAGTTACTCGTGTAGCCCTTGAAAACGCAGCTTCTGTAGCAGGAATGATTCTTACCACAGAGTGTGCTCTAGTAGATATTAAAGAAGAAGCACCAGTAGGAGGAATGCCAATGGGCGGAGGAATGCCAGGAATGATGTAATTGATTAAAGTCAATAAATAACAAAGGTTGCCAGATTATTTTAGGCAACCTTTTTTGTTACATTGTCTGTTAAAAATAATATTTAATACCTGCCATTATGTACCCTTTTAGGGCTTGAGTGATGTTTTCTTGATAACCGAAAGACGATAGTTGGCTGTTGATATAATAAAATGAACTAATGTTAAGGATATTATTGAAAAGCAAACTATACGCTAATGAACTGCCTTCTTTATGATACGAAAAATGTCCTCCTAACAGAAAATTGTTATAATCATTATTAGAAGTTTTTTGGATTAAATATTCCCCTAACAGATTGGCTTTTAGCTGATTGTTTATGTTGGTTTTCAATCCCAAAAACGTTCTTAAATTTTGATTTTTTGATGTTGATTGATAAAAAGTCTGTAAAAAATCCATTATATGTAATTTGTAACCCAAGTCGAATTGAATAGGAAACTCTTTAAAATTAGACGAAAGCTGTTGTTTAAGTTCTGTAATATTGGTTCTGGTTCTGTTTGGATTGTTGTCTATAAGGTTATATCCGTTGTTGTGATTGGCAATCAGATTGGTTTTTAAAGTGAGATAATCGTTAATATACTGATGATTTGAAAATAATAAAAACCATTGATTTTCAGTTTTATAAGCGATGTTCTCTATTTCGGAGAATATGTTGTAGTTGTGTGTGTTAGAGCTAAAAGAAGGAGCAATTCGGCTGTATTTCAGAAGTAGAAAAAATGAATTGCCTTTACTCGTATTAAAACGACTCCAAGTAAACTCTATTTCGTCAGTTTTTGAAAGAGATAAAGGGGTAAGGTTAGTAGAGTAATAAGAAGATAGGTTTTTGGTGTATAAATGATTGTTAAACAACAAATTGTGTTGAGGTAGTTGGTGCTTTTGGTTGTATCCAAATCCGTATTGCGTGTTTATTTTTGAGCTGGGTTGATACCGAATTTTAAAAGCATATTCAAAATAATGCTTACTTTGTTGTTCCACTTCTGTTATATTTGAAGTTAAAAAAGCATTGATATGAAACCTGTCCAAAGATTTTGATAATTGTAATTGATTGATAAAATGATGGTAGTTAATGTGTTGAATATCAGATGTTAAATTATGCTGTTCTTTTAGTGATGTGTTTATATTGGTTTTGTTGTACTCTGATTTAAAGGTTGCATTAATCCATTTATTTTTATTTTGTATTTGTAAACTGATGCCTGATTGTTGAACATTTCCTGTATAATATTGCAAAATCGAGTTGCTATTGATGTTAAAAATCCTTTGGTTAGCGTTTATTTGTAGATTTTCGTCAAAATTTTCGGTAATATGATGTGCCGACCAAATTATTTTAGTATTATCAAATAGTGGTTTGTTCCACGTAAAGTATTGATTTATAATGTTTTTGTAAACAGTGTTGTTGATGTCGAAAAAAGTACTGTTTTGAGCAAATCTGTTGGTGTTTTCTTTGAAAGTGTCTTTTAT
This sequence comes from Bacteroidota bacterium, assembly GCA_030528745.1. Taxonomy (GTDB): domain Bacteria; phylum Bacteroidota; class Bacteroidia; order Flavobacteriales; family Flavobacteriaceae; genus Flavobacterium. Next base: position 1,782 of record JAUMYH010000010.1, on the reverse strand, counting down.
TGGGTTGTAATCCAGTTTGTAATAAATAAAACTTTTGTCGTCAAAACGCTTTTTCATTTTTATTTGAGTGTTTCCAAAATAGCCGTTATTGTTTTCATTTCGGTGTTCTTCAAAGTCAAGTACGTTGCTTTGTTCTTCTAGAGCAATTCTGTTCGATAAAGATTCTTTGGCTAATGACGAATAATTCAATATGCTAAATGCCGACACACTGAAATTTCCCCACGATTTAGAGTATTGCAAAGCTCCAAACTGATTGTTTCGTGATGCTATTTTGTCATCATTATTTATAAAACTCGGAACGTGAATTGCACTAACTTCGTAGGTATTGTTGGTTTCTTCTTGTCGGTTCATTTCGTGAAAATCCATAAGTGATATGGGGCTTTGGGCAATGTTATTAAAGTCTGTAACAAATGCAATATTCCCTTTTTGACCAAAATTGAAAAGATTAGAATGAGCCAAATAGTGTTTTTTGCTACCGTAATTTGCCTCGGCATTACCTGTAATTTTGTTTTTGTAATTATCCTTTAATTTTAAGTTAATAGCGGTAGAGGAATTGCCACTCATAGTGGTATAATTGTTCCACAAATCGATTCCTTCAAGCATATCGGAGGTAATATTTTGTGTGGCCATCTTATGGTTTTTTCCAAAAAATTCGTTACCATCAATTAACACCTGACCTACAATATTTCCGTTATGAGTTACTTTGCCATTTTCTGATATATCCAATCCTGGAATCTTTCGGATTAGGTCTTCAGCGGTTCGTTCAGTGCCGTCTTTGATGCTCTCAATATTAAAAGATATAGTATCTCCCTTGATTTTGGAAATTTTGGGACGAGCCTTGATTACAACTTCTTTGATTTCGGTAAAACTTTCCTCTAATGTTACTTCAAATCTTTTCTTTTCGGAAGTATTAATATTTATAAATGCCGTTTTGTAGTTTAGAGATGTCATTTTTAGCGTATAGATTCCTACTTCTTTTATGGTAAAATGACAGATGCCTTTGTCGTTAGTTGTCTGAAAATCAATGGTTGTTTCGTTGTTTAGTAATTGTACATTGATGTTGGATAGTTTTTGTCCACTATTGTCCTGAACCAATACTTCTATTTGTTGAGCCAAACAAAGACGACAGGCAAGTAAAAATAAGATAAAAATTAATCGTCTCATATTTTGGAGGTATTTGGTTTAAAAAAATCGTAAGCGATTACTTACGATTTTTTACTTACCAATGGAATATTGTTACATTCGAATTTCTTTTTTGATAACTTTTGGTTGAGAAAATTCTTGTTTCTTCTTTTCTAATTCCGCACCTTTATAAACTTTTAGTTTCGGATTAGGATACTTCATATCGTTTTTTTGTACATCGGAACTCACAGCTGTTGCGTAGATGGTGTATCTAGGAGCATCAACCTTCAAAACCAATCCAGGTAAAGAGTAAAACACAAAAGGCCCTGCACTGATAGGAATCTGTTCTGTGTACCAAACTTTAAAAACCTCGTTGTTGCTGTCAGTAATTTTTACCAATTTGCATTCGAAATTATCAATTTTTTCAGATTGGTTGGTATATTCTACTGATTTCCAATTGGGTTCGGTGTATTCATAATACTCCTCATCAAAAATGTTTCGGTAAACATAATTTCCTTTTTCTCCTTTTTTGTGATAAAGCTCAAAGGGAATTGTCCTTTGTACCGTAGAAGATATTACACTTTTGTTCTCCGTATCAGATGTTGGAGTCCTTTGCAAGACCCTCAGTTTCCTTTTTCTAACTGGTTTTAAATAATTTTT
>JAUMYH010000078.1 GCA_030528745.1 Bacteroidota bacterium | reverse complement strand
ATATCCCTTTTTTCAAAATTTAAAACTACTTTTTTATATCGAACTGACGTTATTTTATCAAGAAAAAATAAATTATTCCAAAACCAATAAATAGATAAGTAATTGTTTCTCGAATCCATTTTTTCTCAATGGAATAAACCAAATTTGACATCAATAGAGCTAATGGAGTTATTAAGAATATCAGATTGTTTTGGAGTTGTGTTAATATAAAGATTATCAGTGAAATAAAAATACTAGATAGTAGTATTTTTAGCGAAATTTGAGTAGACTGTAGATGTTTTTTGAGGGTTGTAATTTGAAAAAGCATCAAAATTACAGTACACATCGATAGATAAATAACATTAAAAGAGGTGATATTTAGATTAAATTCTTGAAAATTGGGGTATAATAACATACACTCTATAATATAATTACCGATGTTGCTGTCAAATATATAAATGTATAAAGCCAGTATAATGGCTACAGCTGTAGCTCCAATTAAGGGGATAATCCAATAACGAATGTTGTTTAGGATATAAAATAGAAGGCTGATAAAGATGAGTAGGAAAAATAAAATTGTCCAAAACTCAAATATACAGGCAATCGAAAAAGCAATGGAAGCATCAAGTATTTTTTCTTTTGAAAGACTTAAAGTGTGTAAATTGATAAGTCTATCCATACCCAAAAGTACAAATATGTTGGCAATAAGCGTGTACGAATCGGCAAATACAGAGGGTATAAAAAGAATGAAGATACTAAAAAATAGAATAGAAAAGCTGTTCTTGGCGTTGATGTGATCTGTAAAGGCTATTTTCTGTGTCATATAAAGAGCCATAATTGTAAAAATGCTATTGGCAAAAATAGCGGAAAAAGATAGGGAATTGGACAAATAGTAATTGTTGTACCAATAAAACACCAAAGCCATAATACTAAAAATAGCTGTAATTGAAAAAAGAGTAAAATTCGTTTTTGAAAAAATCTTTGTTATCATATATTTTTTTATATCTTTGCAAAAGTAAATAATAAAAACTAAATAACGATGAAATCATTTTTAGAGGGAGTACAATATTTATTTGAGAATATATTATTCGCACCAATGAATTTTTTTGCTAGTACAGAATTAGAAAATTGGTGGACAGCCAATTTAATCAATTGGATATTTACTATTATTTGTTGTGTTTATATGGTATATTGGTTAAAGCAATTACAAATATTTAAGAAAAATAACGAAGATGATCAGGACACTACTGCTCATTCGTTCTTAAAATAGTTCATAGGATTAGAGCATCATTTTGTAAATGCCCTCAATTTGATTGGGGGTATTTGCATTTTAAGGGGTATAATTGTTTGTTTGTGAGGAGTTTGGATATTTTGGCAAAATAGTTGTAAATAATATAAAGTTTTTTTTGTTTTCGTGTAAAAAGTCCTAACTTTGCCCCACAAAATTTAAAAAAGAAAAAATGAAAAAATTACTTATTACATGTTTTATGTTAGCAGGTTTATTTGCTAATGCACAAACAGAACAAGACACTACTAAAGTGTGGACACGAGGAGGAAATGTTTCTTTCTTATTTAACCAATCATCATTTAGCAATTGGTTAGCAGGAGGGGAAAACAGTTTTTCTGGAAATTTAGGTCTTAATTACGACTTTAACTACAAAAAAGACGATTGGGCTTGGGATAATAAAATTATAGCTGAATATGGTATTTTGCAGACAAAGAATGCTGAGTTTGAGAAAAAGACCAACGATCGTTTGGAATTTAATTCATTGTTAGGTAAAAATGCTTCGGAGCATTGGTATTATTCAGCATTTTTAAATTTCAAGACTCAATTCACAGATGGATATAAATACGCAAAAGACGAGACTTCAGGTAAAGAGACTAGAACATTATCTACGAAGTTTATGTCGCCAGGATATTTGACTTTTGGTCCTGGTATGCTTTGGAAGAAATCGGATAATCTGAAAGTTAATTTGGCACCAGCTACTTCTAAATTTACATTTGTAAGTAAAGCGTTTACTACTCCTGGTAATGTAAATTATGAGTCTAATTATTTTGGAGTTGAAGATAACAAAACGATGCGTTATGAGTTAGGTTTCTATGCTTCAGCGTATTATAAATTCAATGTAATGGAGAATATATCGTTTGAAAATATATTGAATTTGTATTCTAATTATTTGGATAAACCTCAAAATGTTGATTTAGATTATACTTTGAATGTAGTGTTGACAGTTAATAAATACATATCAGCAAATTTCACATTCCAAACAATTTATGATGACAACGCCTATAAAGGTTTTCAAACACGTCAGGTATTTGGTGTAGGACTTAACTACGGATTCTAATAATAGCATATAATAACAAAATTAAGGCAGTCCTTACTAGACTGCCTTTTTTGATGTTTGTAATTGAGTTTCAGAAGAGTAGCATCAATAAAATAAACGGAATCATATTTTTTGTAATTCTATGGCGTAGAGGAAGATACCTGAATGGTTTTGCCATTGATGTATTTGTTGGCATCAAGTGCAAAGTTACAGATATATTGAGCCATTTCGGTAGCGTTGATTGGAGCCTGATAATCAGGAAAAGCCTCATTTAGCATCTCGGTTTGTACAGCACCTAAAGCTAAGGTGTTAAAGGAAATACCCTGTTGGGCGTATTCTTGTGCTAATAATTCTGAGAGGGTAATTATTGCTCCTTTGCTTGATGAATAAGCCGAAAGTCCAGCAAACTTCATACTGCCTTGAATTCCTCCCATACTGCTAATGCTGACAACATGGGCTCCAGAGTTCATGTATTTTACGGCAAGTTGTGTAAGGTAAAACAAACCAAATACATTTACCTTATACACATATTCAAGCTCATCAGGAGTGATGGTTGCGAAGGGTTTGTTGAGTAATGTTCCCGCGTTATTGATTAGAATGTCTACTTTGGAATTCCATTTCTGTTTGATAAATTCCTCAACTTGGTTTAGTTGAGATGGAACGGAAAGGTCTGTAGATATAAAAGAACAGTTTTCAGAATTGGTAATGAGGATATTTTCCTTTCTGGAAAGGGCTAATATCTGATGCCCTTTTTGGGCTAAAAGTAAGGCACATTCCAATCCGATGCCTCTGTGTGTGCCAGTGATGATGATATTCATAAAATTATTTTTTTAGATTTTTAGTAGGACTAATTATTTTTACATCTTGGAAAGCAATTGCTCCCCGAATTACGCCTTGTATGGTGCTGTGTAAAGCGTTGATTATTTGGGTTTTTAGTTCGTTTTTGGTATGAATTAGGCTAATTTCTCTGGAAGGATACGGACTTTCGAAGTATTTAATTTTGTCTTTGTCTTTTTCAGGTATTTCCAAAGTGTGAAGATAAGGAAGCAAGGTAATGCCTAACCCTTCGTTGGATAGTTTGATGAGTGTTTCAAAGCTACCACTCTGGAGTTGGTAATTTTGGTTGCTATTTTCAAGGCTTGTATTGCATATATTCAAAATGCTATCGGTAAAACAATGTCCATCTTGCAAAAGCAGGAGTTCGTTAATGTCCAAAATGTTAGGGTTAATTGTTTCCTGATGAAATAAGGAATAATTTTGAGGCACGTATCCTACGAAAGGTTCGTAATACAATACCTTTTCAACCAAAGTATCCTCGTGCAGTGGTGTTGCGAGTATACCAGCATCGAGTTGTCCATTTTTAATCATTTGGATAATATCCGAAGAATTTCGTTCTTCGATAATCAGATGTACCTTAGGATATTTGTTCAAAAATGTTTTTAAAAACATAGGTAATAAGGTAGGCATTACTGTAGGGATAATTCCGATTTTGAACTCGCCTCCAATATATCCTTTGTGTATATCTATAATATCCTGAATGCGTTCGGATTCGTTTACGATTTGTTTGGCCTGATCTATAATTTTTTGACCTACAAGCGTGGGCTGAATAGGTTTTTTGGTTCTGTCAAAAATAAGTACATCAAGTTCTTCTTCCAATTTTTGAATCTGCATACTCAAGGTCGGTTGGGTAACGAAACATTTTTCAGCAGCAATGGTAAAATTTCTGTGTTCCGCTAATGCCAGTATATATTGTAATTGTGTGATAGTCATATTGGGTTATATTAGTTTTTGAATAATTGTATTAGGGTCGATAGTTCGCATAACATCTTCGTATCCTTTAATGAATTTGTTTCCGTAGATAGAGGTAGGAAGCAATGGATATTTTTCCAAATCTGGAATAAAGGCGTGTTCTTTAGGTTGGTTAAAAGGCATAAAACCAGCGTACGGATGGGTAGCTCCAAACACCACGAAAGTCTTCACCCCATATATGGCTGCCAGATGAGCATTGGCACTATCCATAGACAACATCGTATTCAAGTTAGATATGAGTTGCAATTCTTCCGAAAGGTTGAGCTTTCCAGCCACCACGATTACATTTTTGTAATCTTTTCGGATTTGGTTCAGTATATTGACTTCTTTTTTTCCACCTCCAAATAAAAATAATTTGTATTGTTGATTATTGGCAAAATAATCAATTATTTGTTGCATCAAATCAAGAGGATATATTTTGGGTTGGTGTTGAGCAAATGGAGCTACTCCAATCCATTTTTCACTTTTTTGTCCTGTGACGGTTGTTATTTTGGCGTTTAGCAATTCTGCTTTAGGCAGATTGATATTTTCTATATTGAGTTTAAATCCGAGTTGTTCAAATACTTGTGCGTAGCGTTGGTGGGTCGAAGTTAGTGGTTTAAAAATTTTGTTATTAGCTCTAGTAAGAGCTTTTTTTTCGCTTCGTCCTTTGTTGATATGGGCTATTTTATAATTTCTGATTTTGAAAAATGTTCGCAGAATTATAGATCTTAGCACATTGTGAAGGTCGGCTATATAATCGAAATGTTCGGATTTGAGTTGTTCAAAAAGCCTGTAAATTCCCCAAAAACCTTTGTGTTTGCCTTGAGTATCAACGGCTACAAATCGGATATTGGGTATGCTGTCAAAAATGGGTTCGAAGGCTGGTTTGGACAGCATAGTTATTTGCAGATGCGGATATTGCTGGGCAAGTGCGTGTAATACAGGTACAGTCATTGCTACATCTCCCATAGCTGATAGTCTGATGACTAGTATTTTTTGTTTTTTTTGCATCTGAGGTTATATTTTGCGTTCTATTACGTAGTTAATCATTAATTTGAGGGCGTTTTTGTATACCGATTCGGGGTAATTGTCAAGTATTTTGAGTGCTTTTTGCTGATAGTCAATCATTACATTTTCGGCATATTCTATTCCTTTATTTCGTTTGACAAAATCGATAACTTCTTTTACGCGTTTTTTGTTCTTGTTGTGATTTTTTACAGAATTTATAAGCCATGCTTTATCTTTCGGAGAACTGTTATTTATGGTGTATATCAGCGGTAGGGTCATTTTTTGTTCTTTGATGTCGATACCAGTGGGTTTGCCAATTTTACTTTCGGTGTAATCAAACAAATCATCTTTAATCTGAAAGGCCATTCCGATGTATTCGCCCATAAGTCGCATTTGTTCAACGGTGTTATTATCAGAATCTTCGAGTATGGATTTTGCCCCCAAGGCACAACATGCAGCAATAAGAGTAGCGGTTTTTTGCCGAATAATTTCGTAATAGACCTCTTCTGTGATGTCCAATCTACGGGCTTTTTCGATTTGGAGGAGTTCTCCTTGGCTCATTTCACGTACAGCTACAGAGATTATTTTGAGTAAATCAAAATCGTTATTGTCTATGGAAAGTAGTAGTCCTTTGGAGAGTAGGAAATCGCCCACAAGTACAGCAATTTTGTTTTTCCAAAGGGCATTTATTGAAAAAAATCCTCTTCGTTTATAGCTTTCGTCTACTACATCGTCATGTACTAAAGTAGCGGTATGAATGAGTTCAATAACTGAAGCACCCCGATAAGTACGTTCATTGACTTCGCCACCAGATACTATTTTGGCAACCAAGAAAACAAACATTGGTCGCATTTGTTTTCCTTTTCGGTTTACGATATAATAAGTGATTTTATTGAGAAGAGCCACAGGCGATGACATGGACAGATGGAATTTTTTTTCAAATAATTCCATTTCATATCGAATAGGCTCTTTAATCTGTTCTGTTATTTTCATAAAAAAGCAACTTTATTCCAAAAATTTAGCCTTTGTTTCAGAATTTTGAATTAGACAAGAATTGTTTCGACCAAACCAATTGTATCTGTTTTGGGCAACAATGTTGTATATGCCATTGCGTACAAATTGGGGAGCATACAAAAATATACCCCACAAAGAATGGATTCCTCCAAAATCTTTGAGTATGCGAATTGCCGCTTCGGATTGCAGATAATAAGCCACGCCAGGTTCGTACAAAACAATAGAATCGATATTTTGAGAATCGATACCCAGATACGATTGGAGTTTTTTTCCGTAATCTGAATTAAGGGCTGCAAATCGGTATCTGTCGATTTTGTCGTGCTTTATAATTCTTTGCACAAATCCGTTACAAAGGTTACATGCTCCGTCAAAGAGTACAATTTTTTTGTTATTCGGAAATTCCATAAAAGTATCAATTGGATAAGCACAAAAATAAGGTTTAATTTTCAAAAAATAGTATTACAGCAGCTAAAGGAAAGATATTTTTACATGCATTAGGAATTAAGTTTTTTGATTTATAAACTTACACTCTGTGTTTCTTTAATAGTTATTATGCTTTATCATACGCAAAATGGTATTGTGAAAAATGT